>JACRMD010000028.1 GCA_016215085.1 Solirubrobacterales bacterium
GGGCGGCGGGCGCCGTCCGCTGCGCGTCCAGGCGCGAGGCCGGGCGCCGTCCGCCGCGCGTCCAGGCGCGAGGCCGGGCGCCGGGCGATGTTCTAGGGTTCGGCCATGGCCCTGGATCGTCAAGGCATCGAGAAGCGCGACTTCCCCATCGGGCGCCGCGGGTACGAGCCCGAGGCCGTCGACGCCCACCTGGCGCGCATCGCCGAGGAGGTCGACGAGCTGCGCCGTCGCGCGTCGTCGTCGTCCGGGCGCACCAGCCCCGCCTCGATCGCGCAGGCCGCCTCCGAGCAGGTGCGCGCCATCGTCGAGGCCGCGGAGACCAGCGCCGCCGACATCGAGCGCGCCGCCCTCGACGAGGCCGACCGCATCCGCTCCGACGCGGAGTCCGACGCGCGGAGCACGCGCGACGAGGCCGTCACGCAGAGCCAGGAGCACGTCGGCCGCGTCCGCGAGGCCACGTCGAGCATGATGCAGCGCGTCGACGCGATGGAGAACGAGCTGCGCACGCTGCTCGACGGCCTGCGCACGGGCGCCAACCGGCTCACCGCCGACCTGTCGCTGCTCGAGCAGGGCATGGGCGAGCTCTACGACGCGTCCGGCCGACCGCGCGTCGAGGCCGTGGCCTCCACGCCCGTTCCCGCGCCGGAGCCGCCGGCCCCGGTGGCCGCCGACGAGCCCGCCGCGATCGCCGAGCCGGAGCCCGAGCTCGAGGCCGAGCCGGAGCCCGAGGAGCCCGCCGCGGTCCTCGACGAGCCCGCGACGGTGGTCGAGCGCGCGCCGGAGCCCGAGGCCGAGCCCGCCGCCGAGCCCGCCTCCGGCGGCGGCGACATCGAGGGCGCGCGCCTGGTGGCGCTCAACATGGCGCTCAACGGCACGTCGCGCGCGGAGACCGACCGCTACCTGGCCGAGAACTTCGACCTCTCGGACCGCGACGCCCTCCTCGACGAGGTCTACGCCACCGTCGAAGGCTGATGCGCCGCCGCGCGGCCGCCGCGCTCGCGGTCCTCTGCACCGCCGGCCTCGCCGGCTGCGGTGGCGACGACGACGGCGGCGGCCAGGACCGGGCGGCGCAGTTCAAGCAGCGCTCGACGGCGCTGTGCGACCGCGCCGTCGCCGCCGCCCGGCGCGAGACGACCCGGCTCGAGCAGCAGGTCGCCGTGGTCGCCAAGACCGGCGACCCCGAGGCGCTGCGCCAGGAGCTGCTGCGCTACCTCGACCGCACCGAGGCCGCGCTGCGCCCGCTGGTCCAGGAGAGCCGCGACGTGACGCCGCCCGAGGACGCCGAGGCCTGGCAGGAGCTGCAGGACCGCTCCGAGGCGGCGTTCACGAAGACCTTCGACGACGCCAGCTCGCGCGTGCGCGAGACCGACTTCACGAGCCTGAAGGCCGTCCAGGGCCTGCTCGGCCGGCTCGAGGAGGTCAGCAAGGGCTTCTCCGACGTCGCCCGGCAGTCCGACCGCGTGTACCGCAAGTACGGCGTCCAGGCGTGCCTCAGCGACCGTCTGACGCGGGCGCTCCAGTAGGCCGCATCGCTGCCTCCGGCGCCGTGTTGCCCTTCTCGATGCCCCGCCTCGCGCTGTTCCTCGTGCTCGCCGCCGCCGCGCTGCTCGCGCCCGCCGCGGCCGAGTCGCACGCCGCCGTCCCGCGCGGCTTCTTCGGCGTGCAGGTCAACGGGCCGCTGGACCAGCCGTCCGTCGACCTCGACGCCGAGGCGCGGACCATGCGCGCGGCCGGCGTGGAGAGCTGGCGCGTCGAGTTCGCCTGGGACCAGCTCGAGCGCGACCGCGGGAGCTTCGACTTCGCCGCGACCGACCGCAAGGTGCTCGCGGCCGCCCGCGCCGGGATGGACGTGCTGGGGCTGATCGTGCGCGCGCCGGCGTGGGCCAACGGCGGCAACCTCGACCCGTTCGTGCCCCCGCGCAGCGCGGCGGCGCTCGCGGGCTACGCGACGGCGCTCGTCGGCCGCTACGGCCCGGGTGGCTCGCTGTGGGCCGAGCACCCCGAGGTCCCGGCCCGGCCGGTCCGGGCGTGGGAGGTGTGGAACGAGCCGAACCTCAAGAACTACTTCAACGTCAAGGGCTCGTTCGTCCGGCCGTACGCGCGCCTGCTGCGCGCCGCCGCCCCCGCCATCAAGCGCGCGGACAAGGGCGCCACCGTCCTGATGGCGAGCATGGCCAACTACTCGTGGCGCGACCTGGCGCGGCTGCTGAAGGCCGAGCGGCGGCTGCCGTTCGATGTCGCCGGCGCGCACCCGTTCAGCGGCCGGCCGTCCAACGCGCTGAAGATCGTCCGGCTCAACCGGGCCGTGCTGAACCGGTACGGCTACCGCAAGCGGCCGATGTGGCTCACCGAGCTCACGTGGTCCTCGGCGAAGGGCAAGAAGACGCCGCTGACCAAGAACTGGGAGACCACGGAGAAGGGCCAGGCCGAGCGGCTGCGCCAGGCCTACCGGCTGCTGCTGCGCGACCGCAAGCGCCTGCGGCTGGCCCGGATCTACTGGTACACGTGGGCGACGGTCGACCGCGAGTCCAAGAACTCGTTCGACTACTCGGGCCTGCGGACCTGGACCGGCGGCTCGTCGTTCGTCGACAAGCCCGCGCTGGCCGCCTTCAGGGCCGTGGTGCGGGCGGCGCGCTGAGGCGCAGCCGCACCTCGTCGAGCGCGCCGAGCGCCACGACGCGCTGCCAACCGCGCGGGCCGAGCTCCAGCCAGCCGCCGTCCTCGTGCAGCAGCAGGCGGGTGGAGCGCTCCTCGGCCACCGTCGCCAGCCGCGCCTCGGTGAGCGGCCACGGCCCGCCGGCGGCCCGCAGGCGGGCGACCGCGCGGCGCACGACCGGGCGGCGCACCCCGCGCTCGAGCAGCGCGTGGACGATCGACGCCTCGGCGACGTCCTCGACGCTGTAGAGCCGCGGCTCGGCGGCGCGCTGCGAGGAGCGGATGTAGCCGCGGCGCGCCCACTGCCCGATCGTCGTCCCGGACACGCCGACGAGCGCGCCGACGTCGGCGGCCAGGAGCGAGCCGTGCGCCCGCGGGGGCATGGCCTCAAGCGTAGTGGGGCTGCAGCGCCGCCTCGAGGTCCTCGAACGACAGCGCGGGCACCGGCAGCGGCGTCGCGGCGCCGGGGCGCAGGCCGTCGAGGAACATCGCGAGCGGGCGGCGCCACGCCTGCTCGCGCACGTGCGGCGGCAGGCAGGCGACGGCCGCCTTCATGAGGCCCAGCACGTCGGTGGTGCCGATGTCGTCGCGCAGCACGCCGGCCTCCTGGGCGCGGACGACCAGCGGCTCGACGGCGTCGACGACGCAGCGGTGCTTCTCGAGGATCTCGGGGTGCTTGAGCAGGCGCTGCTCGGTGGCCTGGAAGAACCCGTGGTCGCGAGCCTGCATCGCGGCGCCGGCCTCGAGGAAGGCGACCAGCGCCTTCCACGGGTCCGGCTCGAGCGCCGCCTCCTGCGCGGCCGCCTCCAGGGTGGCGATGCGGTCCTCGACGATCGCGTCGAACAGCGCGTCCTTGGTCGGGAAGCGCCGGAAGACCGTGGCGTTCCCGACGCCGGCGCGGCGGGCGATCTCCGCCACGCCGACGTCGAAGCCCTCCTCGGCGAACGCCTGCGCCGCCGCCTCGAGGACGAGGCGGCGGTTGCGCTCGGCGTCGGCACGCAGCGGCTTCATGGCTCATGGCTCGATGCTACGCCCCCACCAGGACCGGCTCGGTCATGTCGATGCGGGCGACGTCGCGGCGCCGCAGCAGCACGGCCAGCAGGACGACGCCGACGGCGATCAGGCCCGCGCTCACCGTGAAGGCGAGCTGGAAGCCCTCGACGAGGGCGGCGCTCTGGTCGGCCGGCGTCGGGCGCCCGCCGAGGCCGGCGAGGAACGAGGCGGTGCGGTCGTTGGCCAGCGTCGCGAGGATCGCCAGGCCCAGCGCGCCGCCGACCTGCTGGGCGGTGTTGAAGACGCCCGAGGCCAGGCCCGCGTCCTCGTCGGCGACGCCGGTGGTGGCCACCAGGGTCAGCGGCACGAACGTCGAGCCCATGCCGACGGCCATCGGGAACAGGCCCACGAGGATGCCCAGGTAGGAGCCGTCGATCTTCGTCGTGGCGGCCAGGACGACGAGGCCCGCGGCGGCCAGCGACATGCCGCCCAGCACCGTCGTGCGGACGCCCACGCGCTTGATCAGCTGCTGGGAGAGCGCGGCGCCGGACATGATCCCGAGCGTCACCGGCAGGAACGCGAAGCCCGCCTGCAGCGGCGAGTAGCCGAGGATCTGCTGCACGTAGAGCGAGGCGAAGAAGAACATCGCGAACAGGCCGCCGGCGACGATCAGGAAGACGCCGTTGGCGGTGGCCAGCGTGCGGATCCGGAACAGGTCCAGGCGCACCAGCGGCGCGGGCGCGCGCAGCTCGGTGGCGACGAAGGCGCCGAGCAGCGCCAGGGCCAGGCCGCCGAGGCCGAGCGTGTGCAGCGAGCCCCAGCCGTGCGCCTCGGCCTTGACGATCGCGTAGACGAGGACCACGAGGCCGGCCGTGACGGTCACGGCGCCGGTCAGGTCGAAGCGGCGCTCGGCCGTCTCGGCCCGCGTGTTGGGCACGAACCGCATCGCCGCGGCGGCGACGCCGAGGCCGATCGGCACGTTGACCAGGAAGATCCACTCCCAGGCCAGCAGGTCGGTCAGGATGCCGCCGAGCAGCAGGCCGAAGGCGCCGCCGGCGCCGGCGATCGCGCCCCAGACGCCGAGCGCCTTCGTGCGCTCCTCGCCCTCGGCGAAGGTCGTGGTGATGATCGACAGCGCGGCGGGGGAGACCAGCGCGCCGCCCAGGCCCTGCAGGCCGCGGGCGAGGATGAGCATCGTGCCGTCGGTGGCCAGCGCGTCGAGCAGCGAGGCGAAGCTGAAGAGCGCGACGCCGGCGACGAACAGCGTCCGGCGGCCCAGGAGGTCGGCGGCGCGGCCGCCGAGCAGCAGGAAGCCGCCGAACATCAGCGTGTAGGAGTTGATGATCCACTGCAGCTCCTCGCCCGAGAGGTCGAGGTCGGACTGGATCGAGGGGAGGGCCACGTTCACGATCGTCGCGTCGAGGACGACCATGAACTGGGCGAAGCAGACGACCACCAGCGTGAGCCAGCGGGCGCGGGAGGAGGAGAGGGCGTCAGACAAGGGGGAGTCTCCGGGTCTAAGCGGATCGAGGAGTCCGGATCAGCCTAGCGCAACCGGACTGGGCAGTCCACTTGTGTGACCGGCGCCACACTCCGGCCGCAACGTGCGGGGGTTCGGTCCGCGGCGCAGGCGAACGTCTGTTCGGCGGGCTAGACTCGTCCGAGATGCCGCCGAAGACCGATGCGATCGTGGTCTCGGGCGCCCGCGAGCACAACCTCAAGGGCGTCGACGTCACCCTCCCGCGGGACAGCCTGGTGGTCATCACCGGCCTCTCGGGGTCGGGCAAGTCGTCGCTGGCGTTCGACACGATCTACGCCGAGGGCCAGCGCCGGTACGTCGAGTCGCTGTCGGCCTACGCGCGGCAGTTCCTCGGCCAGATGGACAAGCCGGACGTCGACTCGATCGAGGGCCTGTCGCCGGCCATCTCGATCGACCAGAAGACCACGTCGCGCAACCCGCGGTCGACCGTCGGCACGGTCACGGAGATCTACGACTACCTGCGCCTGCTGTGGGCGCGGATCGGCCACCCGCACTGCCACATCTGCGGCAAGCCCGTCCAGGGCCAGTCGGCCGAGCAGATCATCGACCAGGTCATGGAGCTGCCGGACGGCGAGCGCTTCATGGTCCTCGCGCCCGTCGTCCGCGGCCGCAAGGGCGAGTACGGCAAGGCGTTCGAGCACCTGCGCGCCGAGGGCTTCCAGCGCGTGAAGGTCGACGGCGAGCTGCGGCTGCTCGAGGACGAGATCGTCCTGGACAAGAAGTTCAAGCACGACATCTCGGTCGTCGTCGACACGGCCCGGTCATCCCCGAGCTCGAGCCGCGGATCTTCTCCTTCAACTCGCCGCACGGCGCGTGCGAGCGGTGCACGGGCCTGGGGTCGCAGATGGAGATCGACCCCGAGCTGGTCGTGCCCGACCCGTCGCTGTCGATCGGCGAGGGCGCCATCGCGCCGTGGGCCGGGTCGTCGTCGCAGTACTACGACCAGGTCACCGAGGGCATCGCCGACAAGTACGGCGTCGACCTCGACGTGCCGTGGCGCGACCTGCCCTCCGAGCAGCAGGAGCTGTTCCTCTACGGCCTGGACGGCGACCGCGTGGAGGTCTCCTACCGCAACCGCTACGGGCGGCGGCGCTCGTACGCGACCCGCTTCGAGGGCATCATCAACAACCTCGAGCGGCGCTACAAGGAGACCGACTCGGAGGCGGTGCGCGAGAAGGTCGAGGAGTACATGTCGCTCGTGCCGTGCCCGGCGTGCAAGGGCGCGCGCCTGCGGCCGGAGTCGCGCGCGGTGCTCGTCGGCGGCCTGGCGATCCACGAGTTCTGCCGCTTCTCCGTGCGCCGCGCGCTCGGGTGGCTGGCGGAGGTCGACCTGACCGAGACCGAGCGGCACATCGCGCGCCTGATCTTCCGCGAGATCCAGGAGCGGCTGCAGTTCCTGGAGAACGTCGGCATCGGCTACCTGTCGATGGAGCGCGCGGCCGCGACGCTGTCGGGCGGCGAGGCGCAGCGCATCCGGCTGGCCACGCAGATCGGCTCGGCGCTGGTGGGCGTCCTCTACGTGCTCGACGAGCCGTCGATCGGCCTGCACCAGCGCGACAACTCCAAGCTGATCGGCACGCTCGAGCGGCTGCGCGACCTCGGCAACACGGTGCTCGTCGTCGAGCACGACGAGCAGACGATGAAGGCCGCCGACCACCTGGTCGACATGGGCCCCGGCGCCGGCGAGCACGGCGGGCGGATCGTGGCCCAGGGCACGGCCGACACGGTCATGCGGGTCAAGGAGTCGCTGACCGGCCAGTTCCTGGCCGGCACGCGGACGATCGAGGTGCCCGCAAAGCGGCGCACGCCGTCGGGCTACGTCGAGATCCGCGGGGCCGCGCAGCACAACCTCAAGAAGGTCGACGTCCGCGTGCCGCTCGGGACGCTGACGTGCGTCACGGGCGTGTCGGGCTCGGGCAAGTCGACGCTGGTCAACGAGGTGCTCTTCAAGTCGGTGGCCAACCGGCTGCACCGGGCGCGGACGCGGCCGGGCGCCCACACGGCGGTCCTCGGCCTCGACCAGGTCGACAAGATCATCCAGATCGACCAGTCGCCGATCGGCCGCACGCCGCGGTCCAACCCGGCGACCTACACGGGCCTGTTCGACGTCATCCGCGACCTGTTCGCCAAGACGCAGGAGGCGCGGGCGCGCGGCTACAAGCCGGGCCGGTTCTCGTTCAACGTCAAGGGCGGCCGCTGCGAGGTCTGCCGCGGCGACGGGCAGATCAAGATCGAGATGCACTTCCTGCCCGACGTCTACGTGCCGTGCGAGCAGTGCCACGGGAAGCGGTACAACCGCGAGACGCTGGACATCCGCTTCAAGGGCAAGACGATCGCCGACGTCCTCGACATGCCGGTCGAGGAGGGCGTGGAGTTCTTCCAGCACATCCCGAAGATCCGCCGGCGCCTCGAGACGCTGCGCGACGTCGGGCTCGGCTACATCCGCCTCGGGCAGCCGGCCACGACGCTGTCGGGCGGCGAGGCCCAGCGCGTGAAGCTCGCCACCGAGCTGTCGAAGATCGCCACGGGCCGGACGCTCTACATCCTCGACGAGCCGACCACCGGCCTGCACTTCGCCGATGTCCAGCGGCTGCTCGAGGTGCTCCACCGCCTCGTCGACGCGGGCAACTCGGTCGTGGTCATCGAGCACAACCTCGACGTCATCAAGACCGCCGACCGCCTGATCGACATGGGTCCCGAGGGCGGGGAGGAGGGCGGCACGGTCGTGGCCGCCGGCACGCCCGAGGAGGTCGCGGGCACGCCCGGCTCGCACACCGGCGCGTTCCTCGCCGACCTGGTGGAGGCCGCGGCGCCGAAGGCGCGCCGCGGCTCCGGGCGCAAGAAGAAGGTCGCGGCGGCCGCGTAGGCCGCGCCGCGCGAGGGGCGTGCGCCCCTCGCCGCCCGTTCAGCGCCGCGAGGGGCGGCTCCCGCGCCGCCCCTCCGCGCCCCTCCTCAGCCGCCGAAGCGGCTCTTCAGCGCCTGCACGTTGGCGACGTACTTCTGGGTCTCGGGCAGCATCCCGATCTCGCGGACCGAGCCGAGGCCCTGGTAGTACGCGGCGATCGCCGTGGCCTCGTCGCCGCCGGTCTGCTGCAGCAGGTGGTTGAGCAGCACCGAGCCGGCCTTCACGTTGTCGGTCGGCGAGCTCGGGTTCAGCGGGCCGGCGCCGAGCTCCTTCTGGACGAACTCCCACGAGCTCGGGATGACCTGCATGATGCCGCGCGCGTCGGCGACGCTCACCATGTTGTTGTTGAAGCCGCTCTCCTGCCAGGCGATGGCCGCGGCCAGCGAGCCGGGCACGCCGTTCTGCGCGGCGATCGACTGGATCGTGCCGGCGTCCAGGCGGCCGCCGCCCTGGGCGACCGGGCCGGTCGCGGTGGCCGCCGGCGCCGCGACGGGGGTCGCTGCGGGGGCGGCCGTGCCGGTGGCGGCGGGGATCTTCAGACGGGTGCCGGCGATGACGAAGCTGTCGGGGCGCAGGCCGTTGGCGGCCGCGAGGGCGGACGGCGTGATGCCGTTGGCGGCGGCGATCCCGCTCAGCGTCTCGCCGGGGACGACCAGGTGGCCGCCCGTCGTGCCGCTGGTCGTCGGGGTGGTGCCGGCGGGCGCGGCGGAGCCGGTGGCGGCGGGGATGGTGAGGTGCGTGCCGGCGATGACGAAGCTGTCGGGGCGCAGGCCGTTGGCGGCGGCCAGGGCGGACGGGGTGATGCCGTTGGCGGCGGCGATGCCGGTCAGCGTCTCGCCGGGGATCACCAGGTGCCCGCCGCCCCCGCCGCCCGCCGGCCCGGAGGCGGGCGCGGACTGCTGCGGCGCGGAGCCCGGAGCGGGCAGGCGCAGCGACGCGCCGGTCAGGAGCGTGCCGTTGGGGTCCAGGCCGTTGGCCGCGGCCAGCTCGGCCACCGAGACGCCGTGCTCGGCCGCGATGGCGCCGAGCGAGTCGCCGGTGCGGACCCGGTAGCCGCCGAGCGGCGCGGGCGTGGCCGGCGCGGGTGCGGAGGCGGTGGTCGCCGTGCCGGGCGCGGGCACCTGCAGCGTGGTGCCGGCGATGACGAACGCGTCGGGCGCGAGGCCGTTGGCGGCGGCGAGCGCCGAGGTGCTGACGCCGTTGGCCGCGGCGATCCCGGACAGCGTCTCGCCCGGGACGACGGTGTGCGGCGCGGCCGCCGCGGCGGCGGGCAGCAGGGCGAGGGCGGTGACGGAGGGGAGCAGGAGTCGGCGCAGGCGCATGCCCCGAGCATCCCCATCCGGACGCGCGCGATGCCCGGAGACGCGGAGCTATGTCGACCTGCAGGACACGATGCACAGGTTCGGGCCGCGAGGAGGCACGTTCGGCGGCGCGCCGGAGGGCGGAGCGTCGGGGCTAGCGCTCGGCGTCGTCGCTGCCCGAGCCGCTGCCCGAGCTGAGGCCGTCCGTCGTGCCCTCGCGCAGGCGCTCCGCCTCC
>JACRMD010000029.1 GCA_016215085.1 Solirubrobacterales bacterium
GCCGATGCGAACGTGCTCGTTCAGTCGTACGGTCGCGCCATGAAGCGACTGGTCCTCGCCCTGTCCCTCGTCGTGCTCGCCGCCGCGCCCGCCGCGGCCTCCGCGCACGACCCGATCGTGTTCGTGCACGGCTGGAACTCCAGCGGGTCCGTGTGGAACACCATGGTGTCCAACTTCAAGGCCGACGGCTGGACGTCGGCCGAGCTCAACAGCTGGTCGTACAACACCGGCCAGTCCAACGCGACGACCGCGGCGCAGCTGCGCGACAAGGTCGACAGCGTGCTCGCCGCCACCGGCGCGTCCAAGGTGGACATCATCAGCCACTCGATGGGCGGGCTCTCGTCCCGCTACTACACCAAGAACCTCGGCGGCGACGCCAAGGTCGACCAGTGGGTCTCGCTCGGCGGGCCCAACCACGGCACCGACACGGCGAACCTGTGCGGGCAGACCTCGTGCGTCGAGATGCGCGTGGGGTCCAGCTTCCTCACGGCCCTCAACAGCGGCGACGAGACGCCCGGCGCGCCGGCGTACGCGACCTGGTGGTCGCCGTGCGACTCGGTCATCAACCCGGACTCGAGCGTCGCGCTGAGCGGGGCGAGGAACACGAAGACCGCGTGCCTGGGCCACAGCGCCCTGACGACCGACCGCACCGTCTACGGGCAGGTGCGCGACTTCGTCGCGCCGTAGCCTGCGGGGCGTGCGCCGCGCGCCCGTCGTCGCCGTCCTCGTCCTCCTCGCGCTCGTGGGCTGCGGGGAGGACGAGCCGGCCCGGCGCAGCGGCCACGACCCGATCGTCTTCGTCCACGGCCTCGGGGGCGGCCCGGGCGGGTGGGACGTGATGCGCGACCGGTTCGCCGCCGACGGCTGGACCGGCGACGAGCTGCGGCGCTTCTCCTACGACAGCTCGCGCTCGAACGTCCGAACCGCGCAGCTGCTGCGCGACGAGGTCGACGACCTCCTGCGCGACACCGGCGCACGGAGGGTCGACGTCATCACGCACTCGATGGGCGGCCTGTCCTCGCGGTGGTGGCTCAAGCGGCTGGGCGGGACGGCGAAGGTCGACGCGTGGGTCTCGCTCGGCGGCCCCAACCACGGCCTGGACCGCGCGCTCTGCGACGCCGTGTCGTGCGCGGAGATGCGGGCGGGCTCGCCGTTCGAGCGCGCGCTGAACGCGGGCGACGAGACGCCGGGGCGGGTGCGCTACGGCACCTGGTGGTCGCGCTGCGACGAGATCATCCGCCCCGTGCGGAGCACGCCGCTGCGCGGCGCGCGCAACACGCGCACCGCGTGCCTGGACCACAACGCGCTGACGACCGACGCGACGGTCTACGCAGAGGTCCGCGACTTCGTCGACGGCTGAGCGTCCCTGGTGAAGCGCGGCTCCTCCTGCGGCACGAGCGGGAGGTCGCCGACGCCGGCGCCGCCGACCGCCTCGCGCCAGTCGCCGGCGGGGCGATCGCCGCGGGCGACCGGGCCGAGGTCGGCGAAGGGCGCGATCGCGTGCTCGCCGCGACGGCAGGTCACCGGCTCGCCCGGGAGCGCCTCCACCTGCCAGCCGGCGCGGTGCAGCGCGGCGACCACGCCGCCCGCCACGAGGTGGAACGCGTGAGCCTCCAGCGCGCCCTCGGGCGGCGCCTCGCCGTCCTCGGGTGCGAGCCGCCGGGCCAGCGGCGTGAGGTCGCGCACGGCGTCGCCCGCGCCGGCCACGGTGAGCGTGCCCAGGGCGCCGGCCGCCGCGGTCGCGTCCTCCGCGTAGGCGGGCGCGTGCAGGCCGGAGCCGACGTCCTCCCAGCCGAGCGGACGGAGCTCGTCGGGCTCGCGCAGGAGGCCGCGCTCGAGCGCGGGCAGGTCGTCGAGGAGGTCGACCGCGCGCGGGCCGGCGGCGGGCTCGGCGCTCGCGACCGGGTCGGCGCCCAGGGCCTCGAGCCGCTCGCGGAGCGTCGGGTGGCTGGCGTACGGGTCGGGCTGCTCCTCGGCGAGGCGCTGGGCCAGGTGCTCCTCGGTCGCCGAGCGCACGGCGGGCACGGCGAGGAAGCGGGCGAAGCCCTCGGCGATCGGCGGGCGGCCGCCGAGCGCGAGGGCGGGGTCGAGGTCGTCGTCGACGTAGGCCGGGAACGCGGCTGCGGCGGCGGCGAGCGACCGCAGCGCGGAGGCCTGCGCGGCGGTGCCGGCCACGCGGGCGGCGAGCGCGTCCGCGGCGAGCTCCTCGCGGCGCGAGACCGCGTTGGTGATCCGCAGGAACGCCTTGGCGTACCACTTGAACGGCTGGGCCACGAGGCGGCGGCCCCAGCGCTCCTCGTCGTAGAGGGCGTCGAGCGTGCGGAACAGCGCGGCACGGGTCCGCCACACCCACGCGGCGGCGCGCAGGTCGCCGCCGACGTAGTGGCCGTGCTCGTGGGCGACGACCGCGCGCAGCTCGTCGACGGTCAGGGCCTGCAGCAGCGGCAGGCCGAGCAGCAGGACGCGCCGGCGCGGCCGCCCGTGCTCGGTCACCGAGGCGTTGACGTCGTGGGCGAGGTAGACGGCGTCGGGCGGCTCGTCGCCGGCCTCGCGGGCGACGTCGCGCAGGACCTCGAACAGCCGCGGCTGCGCTTCGGGGCGCAGCTCCGGGCCCGGGGCCTCGAACGGCGCGCGGCGCGGGACGATCGCCCGCAGGATCGTGACGCCCGTGGCGATGCAGAAGAACGCCAGCCAGACGTTCGCCCAGTCGGCGAGGACGATGCCCAGGATCGGGGCGGCGATGAGCCCGAGGCCGACGGTGAGGGCGAAGGCGTGGAAGGCGATCGTCAGCGCGATGGCCAGCGCCACCCGCCGCCGGAGCGAGGGAGCGTGCTGCGACATGCGACGCGGTCTTCCCGCCGCGCCGGTGCGTCAGCCTCATGGCCGTCCGTTTCTCCGCCGTCTAGCCTGTCCGCGGGCATGCACCTCAAGCGCGTCATCCCGTGCCTGGACGTCAACGCCGGCCGTGTGGTCAAGGGCACCAACTTCGTCGGCCTGCGCGACGCCGGCGATCCGGTCGAGCTGGCCGAGCGCTACGACGCCGCCGGCGCCGACGAGCTGGTCTTCCTCGACATCACGGCCACGCACGAGGGCCGCGACACGATCGTCGACCTCGCGCGGCGCACCGCCGACAACGTCTTCATCCCGTTCACGATCGGCGGCGGGATCCGCTCGGTCGCCGACGCGCAGGCCGTGCTCGACGCGGGCGCCGACAAGGTGTCGGTCAACTCCGCGGCGGTCGCGCGGCCCGAGCTGCTCGACGAGCTCTCCGAGCACTTCGGCGCGCAGTGCGTGGTGCTGGCGATCGACGCCAAGCGCGTCGACGACCACTGGGAGGTCTTCGTCGCCGGCGGCCGCACACCCACGGGCAAGGACGCGGTCGCGTGGGCGCGGGAGGGCGTCGCCCGCGGGGCGGGGGAGATCCTGCTGACCTCGATGGACCGCGACGGCACGAAGGACGGCTACGACCTGCCGCTCACGCGCGCGGTCGCCGAGGCGGTCGACGTGCCGGTCATCGCCTCGGGCGGCGCCGGCGAGCTCTCGCATCTCGTCGACGCGCTGGAGGCCGGGGCCGATGCGGCGCTGGTCGCCTCGATCTTCCACTACGGGCAGCACACGGTCGCCGAGGCCAAGGACGTGCTGACCGACGCGGGCGTCCCGGTGCGGCGAGTGTCGAGCTCGTCAGCCTGAGCCTGACGAAGTCGACACTCGGCGCGCGGGGCTCGGGCTTGCGCGTGGGGCTGGGGCTTGCGCGCGGGGCTAGGGCTTGCGCGCGCGGCAGACCACGCGGCCGTCGCTCTTGCGCTCGAAGCAGACCGGCGGGCGCGGCAGGCGGCAGGTCTTCTTCCCGCCGGACTCGAAGCACACCTTGATGCCGCGGCGGCGGCGCTCGAGGATCCGGTGGACGCGCGCGCGGCGCGCCGCGATGCGGCGGTTGATCGCGCGGATGCGCGCGGCCCTGGACCGCGCCCTGCGCTCCTTGGCGGTCACCTTGCCGTCGGTCCCGACGCCCTGCTCGGTGAGCATGTACATGGAGGAGTAGCCGACGAGGTAGAGGCGGCGGCCGTCGGAGATGACGGGGTTGAACGCGCCGCGGCCGATCGACCACACCGGCTTGCCCGTGGCGGCGCCGACGGCGCCCGTCGAGCGGCGCGACAGGTTCGAGTAGAACACCAGGTCGCCGATGACCTGCGGGCCGCCGGAGATCTTGCCGCCGGACTTGCGCGTCCAGCGCACCTTGCCGGTCCGGGCGTCGAAGGCGTAGAGCTTGCCGTCGTAGGAGCCGGCGAACACCGTGCCACCGAGGACGGGGGAGACCGCGGGCGAGGAGTAGACGTAGCCGCCGGTCTTGTGGCGCCAGGCGAGCTTGCCGTCGCGGGTGGAGAACGAGTAGACGAAGCCGTCGGTCGAGCCGATGTAGACGCGGCCGTAGGCGACGGCGGGCGTGGCGTAGAAGTTGCCCTGGCCGCGGATGCCGCGGCCGGCGCCGCTGACCTCCCACAGCCTCTTGCCGTCGGCGCGGCGGATCGCGCTGACCTGGCCGTCGTAGTCGCCGAAGAAGAGCTTGCCGTTGTCCAGGGCCAGCGCGCCCTTCACCGCGCCGCCGGCGTCGTAGGTCCAGCGCACCGCGCCATCCTTCGCGCGCAGCGCGTAGATCGTCCCGTTCTCGGAGCCCAGGTACAGCCGGCCGCGGTCGATCAGCGGCGAGGTCTCCGACCGGCTGGGCAGGTCGCGCCGCCAGCGCACGAAGCCGTCGCGGGCGCGGACCGCGACCACGCGCCCCTGGCGCGTGCCCTTGCGCTTCTCGAGGAACGTCGCGTAGACGGTGCCGTGGCTGCAGGCCGGGGAGGCCGCGGCGAGGTAGCCGAGCTTGCGCTTCCACTTCACCTTGCCCGTCTGGCGCGAGACCCCGTACAGGGCGCCGTTGTTCTTGAGCAGGAACAGCTGCTTGCCGCAGAGGACCGGCGGGAACTCGAGCAGGATCGACCCCGACAGCTGCCAGCGGCGCACGAACGGCGGGCGCAGCGGCCGGTCGAGCGGCAGGTAGCGCGTCCGCGACTTCGTCAGCCCGTACACGGGCCACTCGAACCCGTCGTCGAACGGGTCCTTGCTGCTCGTGGGTCGCGGCTTGGGGGTGGGCGGCGCCTCGGGCGGCGTCGTCTCGAACGCGACGTCGGGATTGGAGACGTCGCCCGGGCGGTCGGTCAGGACGAGCACCGCGACCACGCCCAGCACGACGGCCGATCGACCGGTGCGGACCCCCTCCGAGGCCCTCGACGCGCTGCGCGCGACGCCGTGCGGCGCGGCGGCGCTGGACCTGCCCGCGTGGCTGGTCGGCGGCGTCGTGCGCGACCTGCTGCTGGGCCGCGCGTGGAAGGACGTGGACCTCGTCGTGGAGGGCGAGGCCGAGACCGTCGTGGGCGACCTGGGCACCGTCGTGGCCGAGCACGGCCGCTTCGGGACGTGGGAGGTGCGCCGCGGCGACTGCGCGTACAACGTCGTGCGCGCGCGAGCGGAGTCCTACGCGGCGCCGGGCGCGCTGCCGGACGTGCGCCCGGGGACGCTCGAGGACGACCTGGCCCGGCGCGACTTCACGGTCAACGCGATCGCGCTGCGGGCGGCCGGCGGCGAGGGCGGAGGCCCCGAGGGGGCGCCCGCGGCGGGGACCGGCCTCGCGCTGCGCGGCGGCACGCCGGCCGTCCTGCGCTCCGTGCCCGGCGCGCTCGACGACCTCGCGGCCCGGCGCCTGCGCGTGCTGCACGACCGCTCGTTCCGCGACGACCCGACGCGGCTGTGGCGGCTGGTCCGCTACGCCGTCCGGCTCGGCTTCCTGCCCGACGAGCGGACCTCCGAGCTGGCCGCGGAGGCGGTGGCGGCCGGGGCGCTCGAGACCGTCAGCGGCGACCGGCTCGGCGCCGAGCTGCGCCTCGCGCTGCGCGAGCCCGACCCGCTCGCGGTGCTCCACGCGGCGCAGAACCTCGGCCTCGTGCGCGGGCTGGACCTCGATCCCGCGCGCGTCGCCCGTGCGCTGGACCTGCTGCCGCCCGACGGCCGCCCGGACCTCGCGCTGCTGGGCGCCGTGATCCCCGGCGCGGCATGGGCGCGCGGGTGGGGCTTCACCGCCGCCGAGGAGCACGTGCTCGCCCGCGCGGCGGAGCTCGCGCCGCTCAGCGCGGACCGGCCGTCGGCGGTGGCCGAGCGGCTGCGCGGCGAGCCGGTCGAGGCGGTCGCGGTCGCCGGGGCGCGCGGGGACGGCGAGGTGGCCGAGCGCTACCTGCTGCAGTGGCGCCGCGTCGGCCTGGAGATCACCGGCCACGACCTGCTCGAGGCGGGCGTGCCGCAGGGCCCCGAGGTCGGCGAGCGCCTGCGACGGGTGCTCGCCCTGCGCCTCGACGGCGAGCTCGCGCCCGGCCGCGAGGCCGAGCTGCGCGCCGCCCTGGACTAGGGTCCCGGCCCATGGACGCCAACGTGCTGCAGTGGGACGGCACCCCGGGGCACTACGAGGTCCACTACCTCACGTGCACGGATCCGGCGACCGGCTGGGGGCTGTGGATCCGCTACACGATGCGGGCCCCGCTGGACGGACCCGCCGAGGCGCACCTCTGGTTCCTGGCGATGCGCGCCGACGGCCGCCGCGTCGCCCGCAAGGCCACGCTGCCGATCGACGCGCTGACCGCCGAGCCCGACCCGTTCCGCCTGCGCATCGGCGAGGCCGAGCTGCGCGACGACGGCGCCGGCGGTGAGGTCGACGGTGCGCGCTGGGACCTCCGGTGGAGCTCGGCGCTGCCGCCCGCCGAGCACGTCCACCCGCTGCTGCGCCGGCTGAAGGTCGCCAAGACCGTGCTCGTGCTGCCGCAGCCGAAGCTCGCCGTCAGCGGCACCGTGTCCTTCGAGGACGTGACGATCGACCTCGACGGCGTCCACGGCGGCCAGGCCCACCTGTGGGGCAGCAAGCACGCCGCGCGCTGGGCGTGGGCGCACTGCGGCGACTTCCGCACGCACGAGGGCGGCCCGGTCGACGGGCAGACGTTCGTCGACGGCGTGTCGGTCGTCGTGCCGCGGTTCGGCCGCGAGGTCGGGCCGTCGACACCGGTCGTCGGCCGCTTCCTCGGCGAGGACTTCCGCGCCACGAGCCCGGCGACCGTCCTGCGCTCCCCGAGCCGCTTCGGGCTGACCAGCTGGCACTGCGAGGCCGTCGACGGCAAGCGCAAGGCGGTGATCGAGGTCGACGCGCCGCGCGAGTCGCTGGCCGGCGTCACCTACCACGACCCCGACGGGGACCTCGCCTACTGCTACAACAGCGAGGTGGCATCGATGCGCGTCGGCATCCTCGACAAGCGCGCCCGCGGCCGGTTCGGCTGGGTGCTCCGCGACACGCTGGTCGCCGACGGCACCGCGCACTTCGAGTACGCGCAGCGCAGCCCGGTCTCCGGCGTCGAGCTGCTCACCTCGTGATCGAGGTCGCCCTCCCGGGCGCCACGGCGCTGTTCACCGGCCGCGCCGGCGGCGTGTCCGAGGGGCCGTACGCGTCGCTGAACCTCGGTTTCCTCACCGACGACGACCGCGCCAAGGTCGACGAGAACCGCCGCCGCGTCGCCGAGCGCGCCCGCGCGGCGCTCGCGCAGGGCCGCCAGGTCCACGGCACCGCCGTCGCGCGGGTGGGCGAGGTCCCCGGCGGCCTGCTCGGCGAGGCCGACGGCGCCGCCACCGCGCTGGAGGGCGTGGCGCCGATCGTGCTCACCGCCGACTGCCTGCCGGTCGCGCTGGCCGGCGGCGGCGCGGTGGCGATGCTCCACGCGGGCTGGAAGGGCCTGGCCGACGGCGTGCTCGAGGAGGGTGTGCGCGCGCTGCGCGAGCTCGGCGGCGACGGCGACGCGGAGGCCGTGATCGGCCCGGGCGCCGGCGCCTGCTGCTACCAGGTCGGCGCGGAGGTGGCCGAGCGCTTCCCGCATTGGGCGATGGTCGGCACGAACCTCGACCTCAAGGCGGTCGCGGCGACGCGGCTGCGCGAGGCGGGCGTGGCGCGCGTCCACGACGTCGGGCGCTGCACGATGTGCGAGCCCGAGGTCTTCTTCTCGCACCGCCGCAGCGGCGGCGTGACGGGCCGGCAGGCGGGGCTGGTGTGGCGGAGCTGATCCGCGGCCTGGACCCGGCGAAGGTCCGCCGCAACCTCCTCGCCGTCCAGGACGAGATCGCCGCCGCGTGCGATCGCGCCGGCCGCTCGGCCGAGGACGTCGACGTGCTGGCCGCGGTCAAGTACGTCGCGCTCGAGGAGCTCGCGGTCCTCTGGGAGGCGGGCGTGACCCTCGTCGGCGAGAACCGGGCGCAGGAGCTCGCCAAGAAGCAGGCCGAGCTGCCGCGCTTCACCTGGGACTTCATCGGCCACCTGCAGAGCCGCAAGGTCAAGCAGGTGCTGCCGCTGGTGCGCTGGATCCACTCGGTGGCCAGCGACTCCGTCGTGCGCGAGCTCGGCAGGCACGCGCCGCCCGGCACGCAGGTCCTCGTCGAGGTCAACATCGCCGGCGAGGAGGGCAAGAGCGGCATCGCCCCCGAGGCGTTGGGCGAGTTCGTCGCCCGCTGCCGCGAGGAGGGCGGCGTCGAGGTCGTGGGCCTGATGACGATGCCGCCGCTGGCCGAGCGGCCGGAGGACAGCCGGCGGTGGTTCGCCGCGCTCGCCGAGCTGGCCGCGACCCACGGTCTGCGCGAGCTGTCGATGGGGACCACGCAGGACTTCGCCGTCGCCGTCGAGGAGGGCGCGACGGTCGTGCGGATCGGGACGCGGCTCTATCGCTGAGCCGCGGCCCGGCGCGCGGGCACGCGCCCGCCGGTGGCCAGGTACGAGCCGGCGACGATCAGCAGCAGGCCCGCGACCGCGCCGGGCCCGGGCCGCTCGCCGAGCACGACGACCCCGAGCGCCACGGCGACGACGGGGTTGACGTAGGTGATGATCAGCGCGCGCCCCGGGCCGGCCTCGGCGACCAGCACCCCGAACACGGCGAGCGCCGCGGCGGTGCAGAGCAGGCCGAGCACGGCGATCGCGGCCCACGCCTCCGCCGGCGGCGTCGTCTCCGGCGGCCACAGGAGCGCCGCGGGCGTGAGCAGGAGCGTCGTCACCAGCAGGGCCGCGCCCATGACCGCCCGCGAGTCGAGGTGCGAGAGCTTGCGCTTGAGGAGCATCGGGCCGGCCGCGTAGCCGACCGCCGACAGCAGCACCATCCCGGCGCCGAGCAGCTCGTCGGGCTCGCCGGCGACGTCGATGCCCATCAGGACCACGACGCCGGCCAGGCCGACCAGCACGCCGGCCAGCCGGCTGCCGGTCACGCGCTCGCTGTGGTCGAAGCGCAGCGCCAGCAGCGCCACGATCAGCGGCACGCCGGCGATGAGGATGGCGGCCAGCGACGACGAGATGTGCTGCTCGCTGGCCGCGATGAGCGGGAAGGGGATCGCCAGCTCGAGGACCGCGAAGCTCGCGATCCAGCGCCCGTGGCCGCGCAGCGTGGGCAGCAGGCCGGCCCGCCAGGACACCGCGAGGAGCACGGCGCCGCCCAGCGCCACGCGCGCCCAGGACAGGAAGACGGGCGGCACGCCGTCGTCGACGGCGATCTTGATGAAGAGGTACGGGATGCCCCAGAGGAGGGAGGCGGCCGCGAAGGCGGACCAGGCGCGCGGGGTCACCCGGCGAAGTGTGCACGGGCGCGAGCGCGTTGGTAGCGTCGGCTCGGAGGACGCCACCCATGGAGTTCCGGCTTCTCGGACCGCTCGAGGTCACGCAGGGCGGGCGCCCCGTGACGGTCGGCGGGGGCAAGCGCCGAGCGCTCCTGGCCCTCCTGCTGCTGCGCCACGACACGCTCGTGTCGGCCGAGCAGCTCATCGACGAGCTCTGGGGCGAGCGCCCGCCGGCGACCGCGGCCAAGAGCATCCACGTGTACGTCTCGCAGCTACGCAAGGAGCTCGCGGCGTGCAACGGCGAGGTGATCCGGACGCGCGGGAGCGGCTACGTGCTGCCCGTGCGCCCCGGGGACCTCGACGTGGCGCGCTTCGAGCGCCTGCTCGGCGACGGCCGCCGCGCGCTCGCCGCGGGCGATCCGGCCGTCGCCGACCGCCGCCTGCGCGAGGCGCTGGCGCTGTGGCGCGGGCCGCCGCTGGCGGACTTCACGTACGAGCCCTTCGCGCAGCGCGAGATCGCGCGCCTCGAGGAGGCGCGGCTGGTCGCGCTGGAGAGCCGCGTCGACGCCGGCCTCGCCCTCGGCCGCCACGACGAGCTGGTGGGCGA
>JACRMD010000030.1 GCA_016215085.1 Solirubrobacterales bacterium
CGCCGGGCGGCCGCCTGAAGTACCCGCCGCACGAGCGCGACGCCGCCGAGCGCGGCCTGCGGCTCGTCGGCTACGACCGCCCCGGCTACGGGGGCTCGTCGCCGAACCCGGGACGCACGGTCGCCGACGTGGCGGCCGACGTCGCGGCGATCCTGGACCACCTGGGGGCCGAGCGGTTCGCCACCTGGGGCGCGTCGGGCGGCGGGCCGCACGCGCTGGCGTGCGCGGCGCTGCTGCCCGACCGCTGCGCCGCGGCGGCCACCCTGTGCGGCGCCGGGCCCGCCGACGCGCCCACGCTGGACTTCCTGGCGGGCATGGGCGAGGAGAACGTCGAGGAGTTCTCCGCCGCGCAGGCCGGCCGCGAGGCGCTGGAGCCGATGCTGGCGGCGTGGCGCGACGAGATGGCGTCGGGCTCGGTGGAGCAGCTCGCCGACTCGATGGACACCGTGCTCAGCCCCGTGGACCGCGCCGCGCTCACCGACGACCTCGCCGCCCACCTCGTGGCGAGCATGCAGTCGGCGCTGGAGCCCGGGGTGGAGGGCTGGATCGAGGACGACCTGGCGTTCGTCGCCCCGTGGGGCTTCGACGTCGGGGCGATCGCGGTGCCCGTCGGCGTCTGGCAGGGCGAGCAGGACCTGATGGTCCCGCCGGCGCACGGGCACTGGCTGGCCGCCAACGTCCCGGGCGCCGAGGCGCATGTGCATCCGGAGGACGGGCACCTCACCATCACGCAGCGCCGCGTGCCCGACGTGCACACGTGGCTGGCCCGCTACACTTTCTGAAGTCCCGAAACCCGATCCGCGATCAAGGGAATCGAAGCGTGAGCCCCTCCGGCGCCGAGTTCATCAAGAAGGTCAAGACCCAGATCAAGGAGATCGACCCCTCCGAGGTGCAGGAGCACCTGGGCGAGGGCGTCGTCCTGGTCGACGTCCGCGAGAGCGACGAGTGGGCCCAGGGCCACGTGCCCGGCGCCAAGCACGTCCCGCGCGGGCACCTCGAGTCGCGCATCGAGGGCGCCGCCCCGGATCGCTCGAGCCGAGTGATCCTCTACTGCGCGTCGGGCAACCGCTCCGCGCTGGCCGCCAAGACGCTGCGCGAGGACCTCGGCTACGAGAACGTGGAGTCGATGCGCGGCGGCATCACGCTGTGGAAGGACCGCGGCTACAGCGTCGAGCAGCCCAAGACCTACACGCCCGAGCAGCGCGCCCGCTACAGCCGCCACTTCCTGCTGCCCGAGGTGGGCGAGGAGGGCCAGGCCAAGCTGCTGGACGCCAAGGTGCTCCTGCTGGGCGCCGGCGGCCTCGGCTCGCCGACCGCGCTGTACCTCGCCGCCGCCGGCGTCGGCACGCTGGGCATCGTCGACGACGACGTCGTGGACGTCTCCAACCTCCAGCGCCAGGTCATCCACACGACCGACCGCGTGGGCGTCCCGAAGGTCGACAGCGCCGAGCAGCAGATCACCGCGCTGAACCCGGACGTCAAGGTCGTCAAGTACCAGACGCGCCTCGACGCCTCCAACATCGTCGACATCATCAAGGACTACGACATCGTCGTCGACGGCGTCGACAACTTCCCGACGCGCTACCTGCTCAACGACGCGTCGGTCCGCCTGAAGATCCCCGTCGTCTCGGCCGCGATCCTCGGCTTCGAGGGCCAGCTCAGCGTCTTCGCCCCGTACGAGGGGCCGTGCTACCGCTGCCTCTTCCGCCAGCCGCCGCCGGCCGAGCTCGCGCCGTCCTGCGGCGCCAACGGCGTCCTCGGGGTCCTGCCGGGCACGATGGGCCTGCTGCAGGCGACCGAGGTCATCAAGATGGTCATCGGCGAGGGCGACCCGCTCGTCGGCCGGCTGCTGATCTACGACGCGCTGGCCGCGACGACCACCGAGCTGAAGGTCCGGCGCGACCCCGAGTGCCCGATCTGCTCGCGCGAGCCCGACGCCATCACCGACGAGGAGATGGGCGTGTTCCCCGACTACGAGGCGTTCTGCGCCGCGGCGGGCTAGGGTCAGGCGCGATGGCAACGATCCGCATCCCGCCCGTCCTGCGCCCGTCCGTCGGCGGCGAGCGCGAGGTCACCGCCGACGGCACGACCGTCGGCGAGGTGCTCGGCAACCTCGCCGAGGCGCACCCCGAGACGCGCGGCCAGCTCTTCGGCGGCGAGGGCGACCTCAACCGCTACGTCAACGTCTACCTCAACGACGAGGACGTCCGCGTCCTCGACGGCCTGCAGACGAGCGTCGGCGAGGGCGACACGCTGGTCATCCTGCCGGCCATGGCCGGCGGCGCCGCCTAGCTCGGCTTCCGCCACACGAACGCGAAGGTGAGCGGCTGCCCGCGCAGCCGCTCCCACTTCGGCTTCAGCGCCAGCCACGCC
>JACRMD010000031.1:0-576 GCA_016215085.1 Solirubrobacterales bacterium
GACGCGGTCGAAGGCGCGCCGGCCCGCGACGGCCAGGCACACGCGGCCGGAGCCCTCGTCGTCCCAGCCGTAGGTCGCCGCGGGGTCGAACAGCGCGGCCAGCCGGCGCGGGTCCGCCGACCAGGGGTTGCGCCAGCGGCCGGCTGCTGCTCAGCACCCAGCTCTACGGCGCCGACCGCGTGCCGCTCCCCGCCGGCCTGCGGACCTTCGAGCTGTGCTGGGACCAGTCCGCCACGCGGCGCTACGGCGCGACCGACGGCTGCCGGCGCGTCACGCGGGCTCGGTCGGCAGCCCGGCCGCCCGCCACGCCTCGCAGCCGCCGTCCAGGTCCGTCGCGCGCGTGAAGCCGAGATCCTGCAGCGACGCCGCCGCCAGCGACGACGCGTAGCCCTCGTCGCAGACCACGACCAGCACGCGGTCGAGGTCGCCGCACAGCCGCGGGTCGCAGGCCTCCGACGCCGGGTCGGCGCGCCACTCGAGCACGTTGCGCGGGTGCCACACCGCGCCGGGGATGGCGCCGTCGCGGGCCCGCTGCTCGGACGAGCGGATGTCGACCAGCAGCGCCCCGTCCTCCAC
>JACRMD010000031.1:602-5678 GCA_016215085.1 Solirubrobacterales bacterium
CGCCGCGGCGGCCTCGGCCGGCGTGACGCGCGCGAGGCGGGCGCGCGCCGACGCGAGGAGGTCGTGGATCGTCGAGCGGGGCCGCGTCGCCATGGACCGCGCCCCTACCCGGAAGGCAGCAGCGGCGACGCGAGGCCGGCCGCCATGCCGCGCGCCGCGGCGAGCCGCTCGAGCATCAGCGCGGTGTCGGCGATGGCCACGCCGGTGAGGTGCTCGTCGCGCCCCTCGAAGTCCTCCACGATGGCCCGGAGGGCGGCGCCGTAGCGGTCCGCGTCGCGGGCGGCGAGGGCCGCGATCGCGTCGGCCGCCCGGACGAACGCCGGCGAGCCCTCGCGCATGGCCTCCGCCGCGACGGCCGCGCCGGCATCGTCGCCGGACGCCAGCCCGGCGATCGCCAGCACGTAGCCGGCGGTGGCCGAGTCGGCCTCGGCGACCTGGGCGCGCGCGTAGGACGCGGCCTCGCCCGCGTCGCCGCCGATCACGGCCGCCTTGAGCATCCCGACCAGGCGCCCGAAGCTCCGCGGCGGCGCGAGCTCCCACGACCGCCGGTAGGTCGCCGCCGCCTCGCGGAACAGCGCCGCGGCCGTCGCCTCGTCGCCGTCGAGCAGCGCGCGCTGGGCGCGCGCCTCCTCCGCGACGGCCTCCTGGAGGACGTCGGCGTGCGGGCCCTCGAGCGTCGGCATGGCGCGACGCTACCCGACCGGTTGTGCGATCGCACAGCGCGCCCCCGCGAAGATGTTGCGCGCGGCCGAGGCCCGTGCACACCCGTCGCAGTACGTTCGCGCGGCGGGCAGCGCGCCGACCCTTCGGAGGAGGAGGTCCACCCCACCATGCACCGCACCCTGAAGCGGCTGCTGCCCCTTGCCGTCGTCGCGCTCGTCCTGGGCGCGTTCGCCGGCTCCGCGTCCGCGGTCAAGTACGTCGCGCTGGGCGACTCGTACTCGTCGGGCACCGGCACCAACTCGTACACGTTGAGCTCGTCCTGCCTGCGCAGCGTCTACGCGTACCCGTACCTCGTCGCCACCGCGCGCGGCGACGCGCTGACGTTCGCCGCCTGCAGCGGCGCCACGACGACCGACGTGATGAACAACCAGATCAGCTCGGTCACGTCCGACACCGGCATCGTCACCATCACCATCGGCGGCAACGACGTCGGGTTCTCCAACCTGATCGTGTCGTGCACGACGCTGGGCTGCGGCTCGGCGATCGACAGCGCCACGTCCCAGATCCAGAACACGCTGCCCGGCAAGCTCAACACGGTCTACAGCGCGATCAAGAGCCGGGCGCCCTCGGCCAAGATCATCGTGCTGGGCTACCCGCGCATGTTCAGCAGCTCGAGCTGCTGGGGCACGACCGGCATCGACTCGAGCGAGCGCACGCGCCTCAACGCGCTGGCCGACCTGCTCGACCAGACGATCGCCGGGCGCGCCGCGGCGTACGGGCTGACCTACAAGAGCGCCATCGGCGCGTTCACCGGGCACGCGGTCTGCTCCAGCAGCGCGTGGCTCAACGGTCTGAACATCTTCAACACGACCGAGAGCTACCACCCGAACCGCTCGGGCCACAGCAGCGGCTACGCGCCGCTGGTGCGCGCCGTCACGGGCTGAGCCGCCTGGCGCGCAGCGCCAGCTCCAGCTGCAGGCGTCCCTCGGCCGTGCCCAGGCGCGGACCGAGGAGCGCCCGCAGCTGCGTGACGCGGTAGCGCACGGTCTGGACGTGCACGTGCAGCGCGTCGGCGACCGGGCGCACCTCGCCCTGGTGCTCGAGCCAGGCCGCCAGCGTCGCGAGCAGCCGCTCGCGGGCGGGCTCGGCCAGGCCGTCCAGGGGCCCGAGCACCTCGCCGGCCAGGCCGCCGGCGAGGACGGGGTCCTGCAGGAGCAGCAGGTCGACGCGGTGCTCGTCGACGAGCACCAGCCCGCCGGCGTCCGGCTCCAGCGCGCGCGCGAGCCGCGCCAGCCGCGCGCTCTCGGCCGCGTCGCGCAGCTCGACCGTCGGCCCGAGTGCCGCGCGCACCTCGGCGAAGGACGCGCGCAGCGCCTCGCGGCGGCCGGGCGCGCCCGGGTCCGGGACGACGCCGTAGCCGACGCCGTCGACGCGGGCGACCAGCGCGTCGGCCGGCAGCCGCGCCGCGACCCGCGCCGCGCGCTCGCCCCCGAAGGCCAGCACCGCGACCCAGGCCGGCAGCCGCCACCCGGCCTCCTCGGCCAGCCGCGCGACGTCGGGCCCGGCGGAGCGGCGCAGCAGCGCCTCGACCAGCCGGCGCCGCGTGTCCTGGCGCTCCTCGAGGCGGACCTCGCCCTCGTAGGTGTAGCCCTCGATCGTCGCCGCGGCCATGTCGTCGATGTGGGCGAACACCGCCGAGGCGAGCACGTACACCGTCCGCGGCGGCAGCCCGGCGGCCTCGGCGATCTCGGCGATCCCGCGCCACGCCGCCTGCGCCGCCACGCGGTAGGCGGTGAGCACGTGGTCCAGCGGGCGGCCGGCGCGCAGCTCGCCGCGGCCGAAGTCGAAGTAGACGTCGCGGCCGCGCAGCGGCGCGCCGTCGGACGACGACAGCCGCTCGAGGAAGTCGCGCAGGCCCTGCTCGATCCCCTGCGCGAGCGTCCGCGTCCCGTCCAGCCACTCCTGGAAGGGCGGCACCGCCGCGCTGACGGTGGCGAGCACGTCGCTGGTCAGCCGCGCGCTGGCCGGGCGCAGGGCGTCGGCGACCGGCGCCCCGAGCTCCACCCAGGGACTGCGACCCAGCTCGACCTCGCCATGCACCGCCATCTCGCCCTCCCCCGAAGGCGCTTGGACCCGTGCCGACCGTACCCGCACCGGACTCTGGAGTCCACCTGCGCGCCGCTACCGTGCACGGTTCGATGGAGCTCGCCCCCGACCGCCCCAACGTGGAGATGCGCAACGGGCCGGACGGGGCGCCGGTGGTCGTCCTCTCCTTCCCGTACGACCCGCACGTCGTCGCGCAGGTCCGCCGCATCCCGCACCGGCGCTTCGACTGGGAGCGGCGCGAGTGGATCGCGCCGGTGGACGACTGGGCCGCCGTCCACGTCCTCGAGGTCCTCAAGCGCTTCCCCGACCTGACCACCAGCGCGCAGGTCGACGCCTGGCTGCGCGGCATCGAGCGCCGCTGGATCGGGCGCGTCACGACCACCCGCTACGACGGCCGCGGCTGGTTCGTGCTCGACACGCGCGCGGGCACGGTGCCCGACGCGCTGGCCGCCGAGGGGCTCGTGGGCCGCGAGGACGGCAAGCTCCTGGCGCCGCTGACGCAGGCCGCGGCCGAGGCGATCTCCGACGAGCGCGGCGCCAAGCTCGACGCCGCCGCGCACCGCTGCGTGCTCGAGCTCGAGCTCGGCCGCGAGGCGCCGCCCGCGCGCCTGGTCCTCCACCACGGCGTCGAGGGCCAGTCGCTGCGGCTGGAGACGCTGTGGGACCCGGAGGCCGGCGCCGCGTTCGAGAAGCTCCCGGGCGCGGTCGACGCCGGGCGCACGATGCCGCTGGACCCGTGGGTCGTCGACGCGCTCGAGGACTTCCTGCGCCTGCACGAGGTCGCGCTCGACCCCCTGGCCCGCGACGCGCTGGACGAGCTGCGCGAGGAGCGCGACCAGGCGGCCGAGGCGATCGCGCGCTCGCGCGCGACCGCGGCCGACCCGCTGCCCGAGACCGCCTCGGTGCTCGGCGGCGAGCTGCAGCCGTTCCAGTGGGCGGGCGTCCGCTACGTGCTCGACGCGCGGCGCGCCTTCCTGGCCGACGAGCAGGGCCTCGGCAAGACGGTGCAGGCGCTCGCCGCGCTGGAGGCCGACGGCGCATACCCGGCGGTCGTCGTCTGCCCCGCGTCGCTGAAGCTCAACTGGCGCCGCGAGGCGCGCAAGTGGCTGCCGCACCGCAGCGTCGCCGTGGTCGAGGGCCGGACCGCGGTGCCGCCCAGCGGCGACATCACGATCCTCAACTACGAGGTCGTCGCCCACCACCGCGAGCAGCTCGCCCGCCGCCGGCCCGCCGCGTTGGTCGTCGACGAGAGCCACTACTGCAAGAACCCGCAGGCCAAGCGCACGCAGGCCGTGCGCCGGCTGGCGGGCGCGGTGACCGACGGCGGCCTGCGCCTGTGCCTGACCGGCACCCCGGTGCTCAACCACGCCGAGGAGCTCATCAGCCAGCTGCGGGTCCTCGGCCGGCTGGAGGACTTCGGCTCGGGCGCGCGCTTCAGCCGCCAGTTCCAGCAGGGCCCGCTGGTCGAGGAGCGGCTGCACTGGCACCTGCGCCGGCGCTGCTTCGTGCGGCGGCTCAAGAGCGAGGTGCTGCCCCAGCTGCCGGCCAAGCGGCAGGTCGTCGTCCCCGTCGCGCTGGACAACGAGCGCGAGTACCGGCTCGCGCAGGCCGACGTCATCGCGTGGCTGCGCGAGCAGCCGCTGGACCTCGGCGAGCTCGAGTCGCGCATCGCCGCGACGCTGCGCGCCGAGCGCCTCGCGCAGCTCGGGGCGCTGCAGCGCATCGCCGCCCGCGGCAAGCTCGCCGCGGCGATGGCGTGGATCCACGACTTCCTCGAGTCGGGCGAGCCGCTGGTCGTCTTCGCCCGCCACCGCGAGGTCCAGGAGAAGCTGCTCGAGCGCTTCCCCGACGCGCTGCACCTGCTCGGCCGCGACGCGATCGCCGAGCGCGAGGCCGCCGTCCAGGCCTTCCAGGACCCGAGCGGCCCGCAGCTGATCATCGGCGCCACGCGCGTGGCCGGCCAGGGCATCACGCTCACGCGCGCGTCCAACGTCGCGTTCCTCGAGCTCGAGTGGACCCCGGCCCTGCACGACCAGGCCGAGGACCGCTGCCACCGCATCGGCCAGCGCGACGCCGTCACCGCCTGGTACCTGCTCGCCGCCGGGACGATCGACGAGACCATGGCCGAGCTGCTGGAGCGCAAGCGCGGCATCGTCGCGGCGGTCACCGACGGCCGCCGGCTCGACGATCGTCTGGCAGGGGCGGGTGACGGGGGCGACGTTCGACTTGACGGTGGACCAGACGTATCGCCTGAACGACGCGGCCCGATACCTGCAGCTCGACGTGACGATGACCAACAACGGCACG
>JACRMD010000092.1 GCA_016215085.1 Solirubrobacterales bacterium
GTCGGCCGCGCGGCCGCGGGTGCGGATCGCCTAGGCCCCGCGCGGGCGGGTCCGCGTGTCGGTAACGCCGCTGCGGCTAGGCGGCGGCACCGGGCCGGCCGCGGTCGGGCGGGTCATCTCGTAGGCGCCGTGGCGGCCGAGCGCGGGTCGATGAGGATCTTCGCGTGGGCCTCCGGGTCGCCGAGCGCCGCGAAGGCCGCGCCGACGCCGTCGAGCCCGACCGTGCCGGTGACCAGCGGCCGCGGGTCGATCTTGCCCTCGGCCAGGAGGTGCAGGGTGTCGCGGAACTCCAGCGGCGTGTAGCCGAGCACGAACCGCAGGTCGATCTCCTTGTTGATGGCCATGGCCGGCGTGAACCGGTCGGGCCCCACGCACACGCCGACCACGACGACCCGCGAGAACAGCGGCGCGCCGTCGATGATCCCCTCGATGACGCCCGGCACGCCGACGCACTCGAACACGACCGGGTGCTTGGGCCCGGCGCCCAGCGCCTCGCCCAGCCGCCAGGCGTGCCACCACCCGACGGGCAGCCGGCCGAGCTTCTCGCGCGTGCTCACCGCGAGCTCGAAGGCCGCCGCCGCGTCGGTGAGGTGGTCGGCGTCGGCGACGCCGTAGGGCGACGCCTCCCCGGGGTCGACCACGACGTCGGCGCCGCAGGTGCGGGCGAGCGCGCGGCGGCCCGGGGAGAAGTCGGCGGCGACCACCGTCTTCACGCCGCGGGCCTTCAGGCACAGGATCACGCCGAGGCCCACCGGCCCGCAGCCGATGACGATCGCCACCTGGCGCTTGCCGACGTCCCCGCGGCGCACGGCGTGCCACGCGACCGCCATCGGCTCGGTGAGCGCGGCGACGTCGGCCGGCAGCCCGTTGGGCACGGGCAGCATCAGCGACTCCTGCACGAGCAGCTGCTCGGCGTAGGCCCCGGGCGCCTCCACCGACAGGCCGGTGGGGTCGATGCCCCGCGGCCCGCGCAGCAGCGGCAGCGCCACGACCGGCGCGCCCGTCGGGACCTCCTTGCGGCAGCCCGGCCCGTACTCGGCGACGGCACCGGAGAACTCGTGCCCGAAGACGACCTCCTGGTCGGAGCGGGCGAAGCGGTCGTAGCCGATGTGCTGCGCCATGTCGGCCCAGGCGTCGACGCCGGTGCGGGCGTGCAGGTCCGAGCCGCAGATGCCGCAGCGCACGACCTCCAGGCGGACCTGCCCGGGCCCGGGCGTGGGCTCGGGGAGGTCGGCGACGGACAGCGCGGCGTGGTGGCAGACGACGGCCCTCATGGCGCGGACCCTACGGGGCGGGCACACCACCGCGCCGCACGTGGACGCCTCCTTGCCGCCGGCCGCGCCCGGGCGGACGATCGGGGCAAGCCACGACAGGAGCGCGAACCATGCCGATCGCCGCCGACTACCCCTTCCTCGACGTCTTCTGGACGATGATCCTCTTCTTCACCTGGATCCTCTGGATCTGGATGATGGTGATGATCCTGTCCGACGTCTTCCGCCGCCGCGACATCGGCGGCTGGTCCAAGGCCGCCTGGACGGTCTTCCTCATCATCTTCCCGTTCCTGGGCGCGCTGATCTACCTCATCGCCCAGCACGACGGGATGGCCGAGCGCCGCGAGCAGGACATCACGGCCGCGCAGCGCGACTTCGACGAGCGCGTCCGCGCAGCCGCCGCCTCCAACGGCGGCACCGCGGCGGAGATCGAGAAGGCCGAGCAGCTGCTCGCCCGCGGGACCATCGACCAGCAGGAGTTCGAGGCGCTCAAGACCAAGGCGCTGGCGGCCCACTAGGGCCGCGGCGCGGGCGGCGGCTCGCCGGCCGTGAAGTGCAGGCCCTCCAGGGCCTCCAGCGAGAAGCCGCCCGCCTCGCCCGCCGCGACGTCGAGCACGAACCGCGGCTCGCGCCAGCGCCGGTCCTGGTCGCCGTCGATCACGACAGGGACGCCGCCGAGCACCCCGAGGCGCACGTCGTGCGGCCCCGGCGGCAGGTCGGCGGCGCGCAGGCACATCGGGGAGCTGCCGTCGCAGCAGCCCCCCGACAGGTGCACGACCAGGTCGCCGTGGCGCGCCCGCAGGCGCTCGAGGACCTCGAGCGCCGCGGGCGTGGCGGTGACCCGCTCCGCCATCAGAAGAAGCCGAGCGGGTTCGGGTCGTAGGAGACCAGCAGGCACTTCGTCTGGCTGTAGTGGTCGAGCATCATCCGGTGGTTCTCCCGGCCGACGCCCGAGCTCTTGTAGCCGCCGAAGGCGGCGTGGGCGGGGTACAGGTGGTAGCAGTTGGTCCACACGCGCCCGGCCTCGATCGCCTTGCCCATGCGGAACGCGCGGCTCGTGTCCCGCGTCCACACGCCGGCCCCGAGCCCGTAGAGCGTGTCGTTGGCGATCTGCAGCGCCTCGGCCTCGTCCTTGAAGGTCGTCACCGCGAGCACCGGCCCGAAGATCTCCTCCTGGAAGACGCGCATCGCGTTGTGGCCCTTGAGGACCGTCGGCTGGAAGTACCACCCGCCGGCGATGTCGCCCTCGGCCTCGAAGCGCTCACCGCCGCACAGCAGCTCGGCGCCCTCGTCGAGCCCGATCTTCACGTAGCCCTCGATCTTCTCGACCTGGGCGGTGGAGACCTGGGCGCCGATCATCGTCGCCGGGTCGAGCGGGTTGCCCTGCCTGATCGCCGCGATCCGCTCGAGGCAGCGCTCCATGAACCGCTCGTAGATCGACTCCTGGATGAGCGCCCGCGACGGGCACGTGCAGACCTCGCCCTTGTTGAAGGCGTAGAGGACCAGGCCCTCGATCGCCTTGTCCAGGAACGCGTCGTCCTCGTCCATCACGTCGGCGAAGAAGATGTTGGGGGACTTGCCGCCCAGCTCGGTCGTCGACGGGATCAGGTTCTGCGCGGCGTACTGCATGATCAGCCGGCCGGTGACCGTCTCGCCGGTGAACGCGATCTTCGCGATCCGCTTGGACGACGCCAGCGCCATGCCGACCGAGGCGCCCGGGCCGGTGACGACGTTGATGACGCCGGGCGGCACGACGTCGCCGACGACCTCCATGAGCTTGAGCAGCGACCACGGGGTCGGGCTCGCCGGCTTGATGACCACGCAGTTACCGGCGGCCAGCGCCGGGGCGAGCTTCCAGGCGGCCATCAGCAGCGGGAAGTTGAACGGGATGATCTGCCCGACCACGCCCAGCGGCTCGTGGAAGTGGTAGGCGATGGTGTCCTTGTCGACCTCCGAGATCCGGCCCTCCTCGGCCCGGATCGCGCCGGCGAAGTAGCGGAAGTGGTCGACGGCCAGCGGGATGTCGGCGGCGAGCGTCTCCCGCACCGGCTTGCCGTTCTCCCAGCTCTCGGCGACGGCCAGCATCTCGAGGTTGGCCTCGATGCGGTCGGCGATCAGGTTGAGGACCTTGGCGCGCTCGGTCGTCGAGGTCTCCGCCCAGGCGCGGCGGGCGGCGTGGGCGGCGTCGAGGGCCAGCTCGACGTCCTCGGGGGTGGAGCGGGCCACCTCGCAGAACGGGCGGCCGGTCGCCGGGCTCGGGTCGGCGGCGTACGCGCCCTCCACGGGCGGCACCCAGTGGCCTCCGATGAAGTTCTCGTAGCGGGGCTTGAGCGAGACGATGCTGCCCGGGGTTCCGGGCGCGGCGTACGCGGACGTGCGGTCGGCGACGGCCATGGGTGTGCCTCCTCGGGAGACGGTCGGACGAAGTCGTCCGACCGTCGCACCCGGGGACGCGCACGCCATCCGGGCCAACCCCGGCCGGGCCGTGCGGGGGGACTACGGTGCTACGGCCGCGCGCCGACCTGCACGTCGGTGCCGTCGGCGTCGAAGAGCCCCTCGACCGAGAAGTAGCGCTCGCCCGTGTCGTAGCAGAAGGTCAGCACCGTGCTGCCGTCGGGGATGTCGGGCAGCTTCTGGGCGACGGCGGCCAGCGCGGCGCCGGAGGAGGGGCCGACGAAGATGCCCTCCTCGCGCGCGGCGCGCACCGCGTAGGCGTAGGCGTCCTCCTCGCCGACCTGCACGACGCCGTCGAGCGTCGCGGTGTGCAGGTTGGCCGGGACGAACCCGGCGCCGATGCCCTGCAGCCGGTGCGGGCTCGGGTCGCCGCCGCTGATCACCGGCGACTTGGCCGGCTCGACGGCGAACGTCTGCAGCTGCGGGAAGCGCACCTTGAGCGCCTCGCTGACGCCGGTGATGTGGCCGCCCGTGCCGACGCCGGTGATGAGGAAGTCCACGCCGTCGGGGAAGTCGCGCAGGATCTCGGCCGCCGTCTCGTCGTGGTGCACCTGCGGGTTGGCCGGGTTCTCGAACTGCTGGGGCATCCAGGCGCCGTCGATCTGGGAGACGAGCTCGTCGGCGCGGGCGATCGCGGCCTTCATGCCGCCCTCGCGCGGCGTCAGCTCCAGCTGCGCCCCGTAGGCGGCCATGAGCCGGCGGCGCTCCAGCGACATCGACTCGGGCATGACGAGGATGAGCCGGTAGCCGCGGACGGCGGCGACCATCGCCAGCCCGATGCCCGTGTTGCCCGACGTCGGCTCGACGATCGTGCTGCCCGGGCCGAGCACGCCGTCGCGCTCGGCGGCCTCGATCATCGACAGGCCGATGCGGTCCTTGATCGAGCCGCCCGGGTTGGCCCGCTCGGCCTTCATCCACACCTCGACCTGCGGGCGGTCGGCGTAGAGCCGGTTGATGCGGATGTGCGGGGTGTCCCCGATCGTCTCGAGGATGCTCTGCGCCTTCACGCTGCCTCCATGTCCTAGATGTTGAAGTCGAGCGGCTCGTCCTCGCGGACGAGCGCCTCGACACGGGCGGTCGGGGTCACGACGGAGTGGGCGGGCACGCTGCGGGTCAGCCACACGTTGCCGCCGATGCGGCTGCCGTCGCCGATCACCGTGTCGCCGCCGAGGATCGTGGCGTTGGCGTAGATGACCACGTCGTCGCCGATCGTCGGGTGGCGCTTGGTGCGGGCCATGCGCTTCTCGACGCTGAGCGCCCCGAGCGTCACGCCCTGGTAGAGCTTGACGCGCGCGCCCAGCACCGCGGTCTCGCCGATCACGATGCCGGTGCCGTGGTCGATCGCGAACGACGGGCCGATGCGCGCGGCCGGGTGGATGTCGACGCCGGTGTCGCGGTGGGCGATCTCGGCGAGCACGCGCGGGACCAGCGGCACGGTGCAGCCCTGCAGCTGGTGGGCGAGGCGGTGCACGGCCGTGGCGTAGAAGCCGGGATAGGCGAGGATGACCTCGTCCACGGAGTGGGCGGCGGGGTCGCCGTCGCAGATCGCCTGGGCGTCGAGCAGCAGCGCCGCGCGGATGTCGGGTAGCGCCGTGAAGAAGCGGGCGACGACCGCGTCGGGGTCGGCGCAGTGCGCCTCGGGGAGGCGCAGCGCGTCGCCCAGCAGCGTGCGCAGCGCCTCGAGCTCGTCGGCGACCGCGCCGGCGCGACCGCCGACCTCGGCCGCGAAGTGCGGGAACAGCAGCTCGAGCGCGCGGTGGATGAACCGCTCGGCGAGCTCGCGCAGCCGCGGCGGCAGGGCGTACTCCTCGCGCTCGCGGGCGAGCTGGTGGAGGAAGGCGGCGGTGCCGTCGCGCTCAGGGGCGAGGGCCATGCACGGACAGTAGCCGGGAGGTCACAGTGCGAGCCAGTCGCCCGGCTGGAGCACGACGACGCGGACGCCGGGCGCGCGGACGCGCACGCGCTCGGCGAACGTGGTGCCGGGGACCTCGAGCACCCGGCTGTGCCGCCCTGCCGCGCCGTAGGGCAGGTACGTCCCCCAGTGGACGGGGATCGCGAGCGCGGGGCGCAGCAGCGCCGCCGCCTGGGCGGCCTGGTCGGGGTCCATGTGGCCGGGGCCCAGGCGCGTGCCCCAGCCCCAGACCGGCAGCAGCGCGACGTCGAGCCCGTCGCCGCCGATGGCGCGCATCCCGTCGAAGACCTCCGTGTCGCCCGCGAAGTAGACGCGCCGGCCGGCGCCCTCGACCACGAAGCCCAGCGCGCCCGTGCGCGAGGTGAGCGGCAGGCGGCGGTCGTCGTGGACCGCGCGGACGGCGCGCACGCGCGCGCCGTCGAACGACGCCTCCTCGCCCTCGCCGAGCTCGACGAGCTCGCGCCGCAGCGACCGCAGCGCGAACGTGCGGCCGCTGCCGCGGGGGACGACGACCGGCGTGGCCGCGTCGAGCATGCGCAGGGACGGGAGGTCGAGGTGGTCGTGGTGCAGGTGCGAGATGAGCACCGCGTCGAGCCGCCCGACCGCGGCGGGCGCGGGCCCGTGGCGGCGGAGGTGCGCGACGCGCGGGCGCAGCACCGGGTCGGTGAGCACCCGCGCGCCGTCGAGCTCGAGCAGGACGGTCGAGTGGCCCAGCCACGTCACGCGGTGCTCGGCGCGGGCGGTGACGGGGCCGGGCATGCTCGCCCTCCGGCCTCAGGCGGGCGCCTTGGCGCCCTGGCTGAGCGCCTCCTGCAGCGCCTCCTCGGTCTCGGTGCTGAGCGAGGTGTGGACGACCTCGCCGCCGTACTGCGAGATGCGCGGGAGGACCTTGTCCGGCGTGGACTCGCGCACGAGCACGAAGAGCGCCGCCCCGCCCGGCTGCATCTTGTCGCCGAGCTCCTTCATGAACTTGTCGTCGATGCCGTAGTCGGTCATCGCGCCGCCGGCCGCGCCGGCCGCGGCGCCGATGGCCATGCCCATCAGCGGCATCAGGAAGATCAGGCCGATGAGGCCGCCCCACAGCGCCCCGCCCGCGGCGCCGGCGCCGGTCGTGCTCACCGACTGCTTGAGCTTCAGCTTGCCGTCGTCGCGGCGGACGGCGACGACCATGTCGTCGAGCTGGATGCTGTGCTCCTTCTGGAGCTGGCGGAGCGTGGCCCCAACCTCGTGGGCGGTGGCCTCGTCCGGGTAGGCGATGGCGATCAGGTTGCTCATGCGCCCACGCTCGCGGACGGGGGCCGGGGCGTCGTCATCCCGATCGGGTGAACTCGGCCTCGACCAGCCCGATGGCGCGCGCGTGCGCGACGGCCTGCGAGCGCGAGCCGGCGTCGAGCTTGCGGTAGACCGCGTGGGCCTGCGTCTTGACCGTGTTGGCCGACACGTGCAGCCGCGTCGCGATCTCGGGGAAGGTCAGGTGGCTGGGCAGCAGCCGCAGCACGCGCAGCTCGGCCTTCGTGAGCGCCGACGGGCAGGCGACCGGGCCGGCCGCGTAGTCGTCGGCCTTGCCCCAGCCCTCGTCGATCCAGGCCCGCAGCTCCACCGCCCCGCCGCAGCGGCGCAGCAGGCGCGAGGCCTCGCCGAGCAGGCGGCGGGTCTCGGCGGCGTCGCTGAGCCGCAGCTCGGCCCGGGCGAGCGCGACCCGCGCCAGCGCGCCGTACCAGGGAGCGACGTCGGGCAGCGCGGCGAGCCGCGCCGTGGCCTCGCCGATGTCGGCGCGGGCGGCGTCGAGGCCTCCGCGCCGGGCGAGCACGAGCGCGTGGACCGCGTAGGTGAGCGCGGCGAGGGGGAACGCACCCTCGCCGCCGCCGTCCACGGCCGCTCGCGCCCGCCCGGCGACCGCCGCCGATTCCTCGTCGTCTCCGCCACAGAGGGCGAGGAAGGCCAGCTCCGCCAGGCAGAGGGAGCGGACCAGCGGCAGGTCGA
>JACRMD010000093.1 GCA_016215085.1 Solirubrobacterales bacterium
GCTGGGCCTGCGCGACGACCTGCGCCTCGCGCTCGGCGGCGCGCTCGGGCGCACGGCCGGCCCACTCGCGCAGGCGCTTGACCTCGCGCGCCTGCGCGAAGTACAGCAGCGAGAGGACGGCGAGCCCGAGGACGGAGGCGAAGCCTGCGTACGCCCCGTACTGCTCGATCCTGTCGGAGACCGAGAGAGCGAGGATCGTCGGCATGAGTCCGGGCATGCTAGGCGACCGGCCGGTCCTCAGCCGTCACGCCCGTGGCCCGCAGCTCCGTGAACTCGGAGACCTTCGCCGCCAGCGCGGCCGCATCGCCCTCCAGGACGAGGAGGCTCACGTCGTCGAACATCGCCTCCACCGCCTCGGCGTCCAGCGGCTCGCGCGCGGCCCGCAGGATCTTCTCCGAGGGGGTCGGCTGGGAGGCCTCGTAGGGGTTGAACAGCTCCTCGTGGAGCTTCTCGCCGGGCCGCCGCCCGACCTCCTCGACGACGACGTCCTCGTGCGGCCGCAGCCCCGAGAGCTCGATCATCGTCTCGGCCAGCTGCCAGATCGAGACCGGCTCGCCCATCTCCAGGACGAACACCTCGCCGCCGGCGCCCAGCGAGCCCGAGCGGATGACCAGCTGCACCGCCTCCGGGATCGTCATGAAGTACCGCGTCATCCGCCGGTCGGTGACCGTGACGGGGCCGCCGCGGGCGATCTGGCGGCGGAAGATCGGCACGACCGAGCCCGACGAGCCGAGGACGTTGCCGAAGCGGACGATCGCGTAGCTGGTCTGCGGCCAGCGCTGCTGGGCGGCCTCGACCGCGAACTCGGCCAGCGCCTTGGACGCGCCCATCACGGTCGCCGGGGTGACGGCCTTGTCGGTGGAGACGAGCACGAAGCGCTTGACCTGCGACTCGCCGGCGATGCGGGCCAGCAGCCGGGTGGCCAGCGCGTTGTTGCGCACGGCCTCGACCGGGTTGAGCTCCATGAGCCCGACGTGCTTGTAGGCCGCGGCGTGGAAGACGACCGTCGGGCGGTGCTCGGCGAACACCTCCCGCATGCGCTCGCCCTCCTTGCAGTCGGCGAGCACGACGGCGAGCGTCGACGGGTGGACGTGGCGGTCGTCCTCGAGCTCGCGCTGGATGCGGAACAGGTTGTCCTCGGCGTGGTCGAGCAGGACGAGCTTGCGCGGCGCCACGCGCGCGATCTGGCGGCAGAGCTCCGAGCCGATCGACCCGCCCGCGCCCGTGACGAGCACGACCTCGCCGTCGAGGTAGCGGCCGACGCGGTCGAGCTCCATGCGCACCGGCTCGCGGCCCAGGATGTCCTCGACCTCGACCGGGCGGACCTGGCGCACGACGTTGGCGGCGCCGGTCTGCAGCAGCTCGAAGACCGTCGGCAGGGTCCGCACGGGGATGCCGCGCTCGCGGCAGGCGGAGACCACGCGCCCGCGCAGCGAGCCGGGCGCCGACGGGATCGCGATCGTGACCTCGTCGGGCTCGGCCTCGTCGAGGATCCGCGGCAGCTCGTCGGTGCGGCCGAGCACGCGCACGCCCTCGATCCGGATGCTGCGCTTGGTCGGGTCGTCGTCGACGAAGCCGACCGGCGCCAGCCCCAGGCCCGGGTTCTTGAGGATCTCGCGCAGCACGAGGCGGCCGCCGTCGCCGGCGCCGACGATCAGCACGCGCCGCGCGTCGGGCCGCGGGCGGAAGCCCCGCAGCGGCCGCTCGTACACCGCGCGCGCCACGAACCGCGCCCCGGCGATGAACAGCAGGAGCAGCAGGAAGTACATCGCGAGGATCGAGGTCGGCACGCTCAGCACGACCTCGCCCCGGTTGGTCGTGACGACCTTCGGGTGCGTCAGCGCGTTGTAGGCCGGGACGAAGAGCATCGCCACGACCACGGCCTGGCCGATGTTCAGGAAGTCGCGCTGCCCGACGTAGCGCCACCACTTCTCGTAGAGCCGGAACAGCGTGAAGACGACGAGGCTCGCGGCGACGACCGGCAGGATCGTCGCGCCCAGCAGGTCCTGGTAGTCGTCGGGCACGCCGCGGTCGAACCGGAGGCGGTAGGCGAGGGCGTAGGCGAGCGCGACCAGCACCCCGTCGATCGCCAGCTGGGGGAGGGAGTGGCGATGGAGGGGCAACGCCGCCGAGCGAAGGCGTCGGCGCATCGGGGCGCATTGTAGAGCGGAACGCGGCCCGACCCGGCGCCTCAAGCGCCGCCGGTGCGCACCGATCACCGTGGCATGGTGAGGACCGCCGTCCTCGGCGCCGGCCCCGCCGGCGAGCGTCACGCGCACGCCTTCCTGGCGCACGCGGGCCGCTGCATGGCCGCGGGCGTCTTCGACCCGGATCCCGGTCAGGCGGCCGCCCTCGCCCAGGCGCTGGGCTGCGACGCGTTCGAGCGCCCCGAGGCGCTGCTGGCCCGCGCCGACGCCGCCATCGTCGCCGGCCGCGTCGAGGACCGCCCGGCGCTGGCCCGCATGGCGATCCACGCCGGGGTCGACGTGCTCGTCGAGCCGCCCGCCGCCACGCAGGCCGAGGGCATCCACCGGGTCCTCTCCGCCGTCGTCCGCGCGCCGCGGCGACAGGTCGCCCAGCTCGCCGTCCCCGGCTTCCACGAGCCCGTCGTGCGCGGGCTGCGCGAGCTGCTGCAGGGCCGCCCGCTGGTCGCGATCCGCACCGAGCGCGTGCGCCCGGGCAGCGGCGCCAAGGGCGACCTCCTCGACGAGGTGCTGCTCGGCGACGTCCACGTCGTCCTCGCGCTGGCCAGGGGCTCCGAGGTCCTGACGACCCAGGCCGCCGGCCGCCGCCTGCGCTCCGGCGCCGGGCCGATCGAGCACGCCGAGGTCCTCGTGAACTTCGACGACGGGCTGGTCGCCAGCCTCGTCGCCACCCACGCCGGGCCCACCCCCGCCCGCCGCCTCTCGGTGACCACGCAGGCCGAGCGCTTCGAGGCCGACTTCCTCGCGGGCACGATCGAGGTCGTGCGCGCGCACGGCAGCGAGCGCCTCGAGGTCGTCCGCGGCGACGCGTGGGTCCTGCAGGCCGGCGCCTTCCTGCAGGCGGTCGAGCGCCGCTCGCCCCCGCCGGTCGGCCTCGGCATCGCGCTGCACGCGCAGGAGGTCGCCGTCGCGGTGCGCAAGCGCATCGCGCTCGCCGCGCACGAGCCCGTGCGCACCGTCCTCGCCGCCTAGCGCAGCGGGGCGAGCACCATCGCGAGCAGGTCGCGCGGGTCGCGGCGCACGCGCTCGGCGACCGCCGCCGGGCGCCGCTCGAGCACGACCTCCTCGGCGGACTGCAGCCGCCGCAGGCGGCCCTCGGCGATGAGCCGCTCGTCGACGGCCCCGAGCCGGCCCTCGAAGGTCGTGAACACGGGCGTGCCGAGCGCGACCGCCTCGCGGTTCATCGTGCCGCCCGCGCTGACGACGAGGTCCGCGTAGGACATCAGCGACTGGGCGTCGATCGCGCGGTCCGGGAGGAGGAACCCGCCGGCCTCCTCGAGCTCGGCCCGCTGCGCGGCCACGCGCGGGAGCACGACCACCTGGGCGTGCTCGCGCAGGCGCGTGAGGACCTGCGCGAAGACGTCGTTCTCGAACCGGTGGTACAGCGACACCGACGGCGGCGTGCGCACGACCGCCAGCGGGCGCTCCGGGTCGACGCCGAGCTCGCCGAGCACCGCGGGATCGGGCTCGAAGTCCGCGAGGTAGTACTCCTCCTTGAGGCCCGGGTAGCGCTGCAGCTTGCCCCGGGCGCCGTAGCGGTCCAGCCGCTGCGGCGGGATCGCGTCGGGCACGACGACGGCCTGCCCGAGCCGGCAGTTGAGCGTGTGCTGCACGGTCGCCCACTCGTAGTCGAACATCGTCGTCGCGGGCACGCCGAGCGAGCGCGCCGCGACCGTCACGTCGTTGGACCCGTGGCCGACGGCGAGGTCGAACCGGCGCCCCTTGGCGAACCGCCGCAGCGCCCACGACCGGTCCGCCAGCCCGACGGCCTTCGCCCCCAGCCGCGCGCCGCGATGGCGGCCGATCACCTCGCAGTCCAGCCCGAAGCGCTCGCAGAGCTCGACGGTCTGCGCGAAGTCGCGCGCGGTGATCGCCACCTCGGCGCCGTCCTCGCGCAGCGCCTCGACGAGCGGGCGGAGCACGAGCACGTGCGGGCTGTTGGTCAGGTCAACCCAGACCCGCATCGCGGATCGCGGCCGCCACCTCGGCGACCTGCTCGGCGCCGAGCGCCGCGGACATCGGGATGGCCAGGTGCGTGCGGGCGAGCTCGTCGGTCGCGGGCAGCGCGCCCGCCGCCGGCGCCCACTGCCGCATCGGCGCCTGCGCGTGGACCGGGGTGCGGTAGTACGGCCGCGAGCCGATGCCGCGCTCGGCCAGCGCCTGCTGGAGCTCGTCGGCGCGCTCGTGGCGGATGACGTACAGGTGCCAGGCGGGCCGGCTGCCCGGCGTCGCGACGGGCAGCGTCGCCAGCCCGGCGAGCGCCTCCTCGTAGGCGTCGCCGGCGGCCGCGCGGGCGGCGGCCCAGCGGTCGAGGTTCGGCAGCTGCACGCGCAGGATCGCGGCCTGCAGCTCGTCGAGGCGGCTGTTGTAGCCGACGTCGACGTAGTCGACCTTGTCCTTGGAGCCGTGGAAGCGCAGCGTGCGCACGCGCTCGGCCAGCGCGGCGTCGCGCGTCGTGACCGCGCCCCCGTCGCCGAACGCGCCGAGGTTCTTGGAGGGGTAGAAGCTGAAGGTCGCGATCGTGCCCAGCGCGCCCGGCCGCCCGCCGGGGCCGGTCGAGCCCGCGGCCTGCGCCGCGTCCTCGAGGACCGGCACGCCGAGCGCCTCGATCTCGGCGACCGGCGCGACGTTGCCGAAGAGGTGCACGGCGATGACGGCCTTCGTGCGCTCGGTCAGCGCCGCCTTGACCGTGTCGGGCGTGACGACGTACGTGTCGGGGTCGACGTCGCAGAACACCGGCCGCGCCCCGGTCGGCGGGATCGCCTCGGCGCTGGCCCAGAACGTGAAGGACGGGACCACGACCTCGTCGCCGGGACCGACGCCCAGCGCGCGCAGCGCGATCGTCAGCGCCTCGGTGCCGTTGGCCACGCCGATCGCGTGGCCCGCGCCGAGGTAGGCGGCCCAGTCGCGCTCGAACGCCTCGACCTCGGGGCCGAGGATGAAGCGGCCGTCGTCGAGGACGCGGTGGACGGCCGAGCGCAGCTCGGCGCGCAGCGGCCGCAGCGGGGTGTCGGGGTCGAACAGGGGGACCGGCACGGGCCGCCGACACGCTACAGGGGGCGGTGCCGGCGACCGCGGTTCGCCGCGACCGCCGTCGTAGCGGCCACGGATGCCGCCGGCGCACTCCCGCGCGACCGTGGAGGGGCACCATGTCCTCCGACCTCTCGCCCGCCGCGCTCGCGTTCCGCGCCGGCCACGCCGCGATCAGCGTCGCGTTCCTCGGGGCGATCGGGCACATCTGGTGGTGCGGGCTCACGGGCCGCCGGTCGCGGCTGCTGCGCGTCGAGGTCGCGGCGCTGGCCACCGAGGGCGTGCTCGTGGGCGCCAACGGCGGCGACTGCCCGCTCGGGCCGCTCCAGGAGCGCCTGGGCGACCCGATCCCGCTCTTCGAGCTCGTGCTCCCCCCGCGGGCGGCGAAGCTCGCCGTGCCGGTGCTCGGCGGCGTCGCCGCCACGGGGATCGCGCTGCTGGCGCGGCGCGCCTAGGGCGCGGGCGCCACCCCCGCGAACGCGGCCGCCGTGCCGTACATCTTGTAGAGCGCGAACGACTGGGCGGCGCGCGTCCCGCAGCGCCAGTCGAAGAGCGCCCGCGCGCGCTCCGGCGTCAGGACGGTGCCGTAGCCCGCGCTCCCGTCGGCGCGGCCGCCGGTGAAGCGCGCCAGGCGGGCGAGCAGCCGCGTCTGCAGCCTGGCGCCGCCGTGGCGCCAGCCCACGCGCCCTCGAAGCTGACGGGCGGCTGCGGGGCGGCCCGGCCGGTCGCCGACGCCGGGCCGCCGAGCGGGGCGCACGTGCGGTTCTGCGGGAGCTCGTCGCACAGCGCCTGCAGCTGCGCGCGGCGCTGGCGGGCGATCGCCGAGCCGTCGGCCGCGGCGGCCGCGCCCGGCTTGGCCGGCGTCGTCGTCCAGCTGCAGATCGTCGAGTTGCCGTTGGGGTAGTCGCCGAACGTGAAGCCGGCCAGGCAGCCCACGAGCTCGCCCTCGTTGGCGGCGTCGCCCGTCCCGATGCTCCTGCTCGGGTCGGTGCCGCCGGCGCAGTCGGGCAGCATCATCGGCGACGTCGTGACCTGGCGGCCCGGCGCGGCGGTGTTGCCCCACCAGCAGTTGCCGGTGTTCCCGGGGAAGTTGTCCCACCAGAAGTCCGTCCCGTTGGGCCGGACCTCGCCGCCGGGCGCGACGCCCATGACGTTCTGCGTGAAGGAGTTGTTGTAGGACGTCGAGACCTTCGTCGGCTCGCAGCCCGGCACCGGCGTGTCGGAGCCGACGATCGGGCCGCAGACCGTCGCGTCGGGCGCGGCGAAGAGCATCACGCCGCGGCGGTGGTTGTCGTAGAAGCGGTTGGCGCGGACGACATTGTCGTTGCCGCCCGCGATCCACAGGCCGGTGCCGACCGGCGCCGGGATGTAGGGCTTGACGTCCGACCCCGCGACGTACGGGTTGAAGTTGTTGTCGTAGAACCGGTTGCCCTCGACCAGGTCGCCCTGCTGCGGGAAGCCCGGGTGGCCCGGCGCGGTGAACACGTCGGTCGTGAAGCCCAGCGCGTTGTCGTAGAAGTCGTTGTCGACGACGTGCGTGGCGTTGCCGTTGGTCCCCGAGTAGCCGCCGGTGTTGTGGTGGCTGTCGCAGTCGCGGATCTCCTGGCTGTAGCGCGGCTCCGGGTAGACGTTGACGTCCCGGCCCGCGTTGGTCTTGGCGCCCGCGCCGGGGTAGATCCCCGAGTCGCCGTTGCCGGCCGCCTCGCAGTTCTCGATCAGGCCGTGGTCCTCGACGAAGGTGAGCACGCCGTAGCCGCCGGCGTAGAAGGTCTTGAACTGGTCGAAGCGGTAGCCGTCGGACTCCAGGATGTAGATGTCGTGCTCGGCGGCGTGGCGCACGGTCAGCTTGCGCAGGACGAAGCCGTCGGCCTGGTCGACGAACAGCCCCACGTCCTTCTCGTGGCCGGCGGCCGACGGGCCGCCGTTGCCGGCCTTCGGGTCGCCGGCCTCGAGCACGACGTCGTCGGCGCTGACGCCGGAGCCCTCGAGCTGGAGGTTGCAGCGGATGCACGGGCCGAGGTTGGGGATGCCGTGGCGGTCCTCCGGCGCCGGGTCGGGGTCCTTGCCCGGGCCCTCGCCGCGGCCGATGACGGCGACGAGGTTCGCGTCGTTGGGGCAGTGCAGCTGGTAGCTGTGCGACAGCGCGCCGGGGTCGCCGGAGTCCGAGTGCGTCTTGTAGGGGTCGCAGCGCTTGTCGTGGGTCGGCTGGGCGCGGGCGGTCGGCTCGGTGTAGAGACCGGGCATCACCACGACGCGGTCGTTGTTGTGCGAGTTGGTCACCGCCGGCTGGATCTCGTGGTAGCGGCAGCGCTGGTACAGCCGGCGGTTGATGCGCAGCAGCAGGCGGGCCTGGCGGGCGCTCAGCGTGCGGTGGTCGGTCGGGCGCACGTCGTAGCCCTGCCGGCGGGCGCGCGCGATCGACTGCCGGGCCAGCGTCAGCGACTCCGGCCGGCAGACCACGCGGGTGTCGCCCGGCGCCTTGCGGTTCAGCGCCGAGGACAGCGAGCGCGCCTTCGGCACGGCACCGCCGGCGCACGGCGTGACCGAGCAGTCGGGCGCGGGGTCCGGCCAGTAGGACGAGCGCTCGACGTGTGCGGCCGCCCCCGCCGGGAGCAGCGCGCTGAGCGCGATCGCTGCGACCGCGAAGCTCGTCCTGACCGACCGTCCCGCCATGGTGGAGTCCCCCTGGAGCTCGATGCACCGCCTTCTGGTGCGTGATCCGGAGGATGGCGCTCCGCCCGCGGGACGTCAAAGGGGAACCGCTCAGGCGCCGGGCTCGGGCGTCTGCTGGTGCAGCACGAGCCGCCAGGCGCCGTCGCGCCGCGCGTAGGCGCTGGACATCGTCGCCGCGTAGGCCTGCTCCCCGCGCCGCGAGCGCCAGCGGTACGTCAGCACGGCGGCGTCGTCGCCGAGCATGCGCGTGCGCGCGTCGGCGATCTCGTGCTCGTCCCACGGCGCCGACGCGTCGATCGCCGCCGCGCACGCCTCGCGGTCGAGCACCGCCCCCGGGACGACCACCACGGCGTCCTCGGCCAGGTGCCGGCGGTAGGCGTCGCCGTCCCCGCCGCGTCCCAGCTCCTCCTCGATCTGCAGCAGCTCGTCGTGGACCATGCCGGGGTTCTACAACGCGTCGCGCACGGCGGCGGCCTGCACGTCGTCCATGAACAGCTCCCAGCGTCCGGACGCCGACGCGCGGTCGTCGTGGAACCGGTACGGCCGCCGCCCGCCGAACTCCGTGTGGCGCAGGTGCGAGACGCCGCCGAGCACCGATGCGATCCGCCGCCGCGGCCACCCCAGCGCGTCCTCGATCTCGGGGAACGGCCGCGCCCGCTCCGGCGTCCGCGCCAGCTCCTCGAGCAGCGCGCGCATCAGGTCGCTGCAGCGGTCGTGGAACGCGGCGATCTCGTCGGGATCGTCCATCGCGTTCTCCGGCGCATGCTCGCGGCGCACGCCCCGACGCTAGCCCGCGCGGCGGCTACGCGTAGTCGACGAGCCCCGTCCCGGACCAGTGCCCGAACGAGGTGAGGTCGAGCTTCGGCCGGCGGATGCCGCGCCAGATGTCCAGCATGTTCCACAGCCGGATGTCGTCGAAGACGACGACCGGCGCGTGGCGGAACTCGAGCCGCTCGAAGAGCGCGAGGAAGTCGCGCTCCTGCTGCCCGTCCTTCGCGGCGTCGGCGAAGATCAGCTCTGCGTCCTCGAGCAGGTCGCGGTGGCGCTCGGCGACGGCGGGGATCGTCAGGTCGTCGAGCACCTGCACGAGGCGCCCGTCGGCGAAGTCGTCCTCGACCAGCGCGCTGCCGGTGATCTCCGTCCACGGCACGACGTCGAACGTCGTGATGCGGCCGCCCTCGGGCAGCGCCTCGCGCAACGCCAGCGAGCCGACGCCCTGGAACGTCCCGATCTCGACGACGACCGTGGGACGCAGCGTCGCGACCAGGCCGGCGAGCAGCCGGTAGTGCTCGCCGGGCCAGACGTCGGGCCAGCGCGGGCCGCTGAGCCGTGCGGAGACCGGCTCCATCGAGATGCCGCGCGCCGCGGCGATCGCGTTGAGCGCGACGTCGAGCAGGCGCTCGGACGGCCGCACGTCGTCGTCGGCGGAGGCCAGCGCGGAGGGCTCGACGTGGCGGGCGCGCAGGGGGAGCTGGGCGGGCTGGGGCGGGATCGTCATGGCGGTGGCGGCTCCGGGCCTAGGCGGCGAGGTCAAGGTCGAGCGCGGCGAGGTTCTCCTCGAGCTCGGCCCGGGTCTTCGGACCGGTGAGCGCCAGGTCGACGTGGGGGCTCGAGAGCTGGTAGCGGTAGCAGTCCCCGGCGGTCATGACCGGCCCGTCCCAGCCCTTGGGGCCCTTGAGGAGCTTGCGCCACGAGGTCGCCGTGTACGCCAGCAGGGTCGGCCGGCCGTCTCGGACGTGGGGGAAGATGTCGCGCTCGGCGCCCGGGTGCGCCGCGTTGTACCGGATCATGAGCAGATCGAGCGGCGAGCTCTCGGCCAGGCGTCCGGCTCGCTTCCGATAGTGGATGCTGCAGCCGATGGCCCGCACCTTGCCGCTCTCGCGCAGCGCCAAGAGCTCGCGCTCGGTGCCGCGCGACCACGCCGCGCCGACTCCGAGCCAGCCGAGCAGCAGCACGTCGAGGTGGTCGGTCCCGAGCGTGCGCAGCAGGCTCTCCGCGGCGCGGCGCACGCTCCAGCCGAACCAGCCGATGGTCGCGTACCCGACCACGGCCACCTCGTCGCGCCGCCCGGCGAGGGCCTCCTTGAGCGGGCTCCGGAGCCCCTTGGCCCGCGCGGTCCAGAGGAAGAGATTCACGCCGCGGTCCATGGCCGCGCGCAGCGCCGCGGGCACGCCGATGCTGCTCACCGGCGCATCGCTGCTGGCGGCCACGCAGACATCCGCGCGCAGCAGATCGCCCCACGGGTAGAGCCGGGTGTGCTTCTCGCGCGGCACCTGCTCCAGGTAGCGGTCGCCCTGCTCGTGCACGAACGCCGGCTGCGTTACGACGCACACACCGAGCCGCGCCAGCCGCTCGGCCGCGCCCGGCGGCAGCAGGCCGGCATGCTCGATGCGATGCCCGCACTCCGGCGTCCCGGCGTCGCCCGCCGCCGCTTCGATGGCGTCGATCGCCGCGCCAACGGCGCGCTCCTCGACCGCATGGATGGCGACGCCGCGCCCCGCGCGGTGCATCGCCAGCACCGCGCGCCGCAGCGTGGCCTCGTCCGGGGCGAGGCCGCCGCCGACTTCGCTGAGCTTGATCTTCACGCTTCCGCGGCGCAGGCGACCGCGTGGCGCATCCGGCAAGTGGCCGGCATGCGCCGCGCACGTCTCCCACTCCCGCGCGCCGTTGGTATGGGTGGCATCGACGACCGCCGTCACGCCGCTGGCGATGAAGCGCCGCGACACGTCCTCCACCGCGCCGGCCAGATCGGCGTACGGCAGCGGCGGCACGACGCGGTCCACGACGTCGTTCATCTCCAACAGCAGCCCGGACGGCTCGCCGCTGTCGTGGATTCGATCGATGCATCCGCCCGGCGGCTCCTCGGTGTCGATGGCGATGCCGGCGAGCAGCATGGCGCACGTATTCAGCACGACGGCGTGCCCGCTGCGGTGGAGCAGCCGCACGGGCAGATGCGGCACCGCCGCGTCGAGGTCGCGGCAGTTCGGATGCCGCCTCTCGGCGAGGCGCGTCTCGTCGTAGCCGTAGGCGCGGATCCAGACGCCCTCTCGCGCGCCAGCGGCCGCTTGCCGCAGCCGCGCCTGGATGTCGCTG
>JACRMD010000094.1 GCA_016215085.1 Solirubrobacterales bacterium
CCTGCGCCGCGACCGCGTGCTCGCCGACCGCATCGAGCGGCTCAAGGCGGAGGCGGCGCGCGAGGGTGGCGAGGACGACGACACCGACGACCGGCTGCGCCTCATCTTCACCTGCTGCCACCCGGCGCTCGCCCTCGAGGCGCGCGTGGCGCTGACGCTCAAGTCGCTGGGCGGCCTGACCACCGCCGAGGTCGCGCGGGCGTTCCTGGTCCCCGAGGCCACGATGTACCAGCGGCTGCTGCGCGCCAAGCGCAAGATCGCCGACGCGCGGATCCCCTACCGCGTCCCCCCGCCCGAGCTGCTGCCCGACCGCCTGTCGGGCGTGCTGGCCGTCGTCTACCTCGTGTTCAACGAGGGCTACTCCCCCGCCGCCGGCGACCGCGCGGTGCGCGGCGAGCTCTGCGGCGAGGCGATCCGCCTCGGCCGCCTGCTGGTCAACCTGATGCCCGACGAGGCCGAGGTCCGCGGGCTGCTGGCGCTGATGCTCCTCCACGACGCGCGCCGCGCCGCGCGCGTCGACGATGCGGGCGCCTACGTCCCGCTCGACCGCCAGGACCCCGCGCGCTGGGACGCCGGCCGTATCGCCGAGGGCCGCGCCGAGCTGCACCGCGCGCTCGCGCGCCGCACCCCCGGCCAGTACCAGGTGCAGGCCGCCATCGCCGCGCTGCACGTGGAGGAGGGCGAGACCGACTGGCCGCAGGTCGCGGCGCTCTACGGCGCGCTCGAGCACTACGCGCCGACGCCCGTGGTGCGGGTCAACCGCGCCGCCGCGCTCGCCTTCGCCGGCGACGCGGCGCGCGGGCTGGAGGTGCTCGTGCCGCTGCTGGAGGACCGGCGCATGGCCCGCTACCAGCCGCTGCACGCGGCGCACGCCGAGCTGCTGCACCGCACGGGCGACGCGGCGGGCGCCCGGGCGGCCTACGACCGGGCCCTGGAGCTGACCGAGAACGCGGTCGACCGGGCCGAGCTGGAGCGCCGGAAGGCGGCCCTGGCTTAAAAGGCATGAAATCCACTCGGGATTTGATACCTTCGCCGGATGGAGCCCACCACCGCAGGCCGCCGGGGCACGCTAGAGAACCCCGAGGTCTACGAGAACGTCCCCGGCAAGCTCATCCCGATCGTCGCCGGCGAGTTCGACGACTTCGACAACGAGGCCGAGCAGTTCCTCGCCGGGAAGACCGAGGAGAACGACTTCATCGGCTTCCGCCTGAAGCAGGGCGTCTACGGGCAGCGCCAGCCCGACGTCCAGATGATCCGCGTGAAGCTCCCGTTCGGCGGCATCACGCCGGACCAGATGGACGCCTGCGCCGAAGTCATCGAGAAGTACGTGCCGCTGGTCAAGGGCCACATCACCACGCGGCAGAACATCCAGATGCACCACGTCCCGCTGCGGGACGCGGCCAAGCTCATCCGCGAGCTCGGCGACGCCGGCCTGTCCTCGCGCGAGGGCTGCGGCAACACGGTGCGCAACGTCACCGGCGACCCGTGGGCGGGCCTGCTCGAGGGCGAGGTCTTCGACCCGACGCCGTACGTGGGCGCCTACGTGCGCTACTTCGTGCGCCACCCCACCACCCAGCTCATGCCGCGCAAGGTCAAGACGGCCTTCGACGGCACGCCGGCCGAGGACCGCTCGATCACCGGCATCCACGACATCGCCTACATCTCGAAGGTCGCCGAGGACGGCACCCGCGGCTTCGAGGTGCGCGTCGGCGGCGGCACGTCGATCATGCCGCGCATCGCGCCGACCCTCTACGACTTCGTGCGCGCCGACGACGGCGAGTACCTGAAGATCGCCGAGGCGGTCTTCAGGATCTTCGACCGCCAGGACTGGCTGCGCGTCAACCGCGCCCGCGCCCGCCTCAAGGTCTTCGTCGACAAGTTCGGGATCGACGAGCTGCGCCGCCTGGTCGACGAGGAGCTGCAGGGCGACTGGGTCGCCGAGCGCGACTTCTCGATCGACGCCAAGCTCTTCGACTACGACGAGGAGGCCGACGCGCCCGCCGTGCCGGCCAGCTACGGCGCGCCCAACGGCGACCTGTCCGAGTTCGAGCGCTGGGCGGAGTCCAACGTCCAGGCGCAGCGCCAGCAGGGCTTCAACGCGGTCGAGATCAAGGTCTTCCGCGGCGACCTGACGCCCGACCAGTTCCGCGGCCTCGGCCAGGTCATGCGCGAGTACTCGGGCGGGTTCGCCCGCACGACGATCGGCCAGAACCTCGTCCTGCGCTGGGTGCGCGACGAGGCGCTCTACGACGTGTGGAACCGCCTCAAGGACCTCGGTCTCGGCGACCCCGGCGCCCAGGAGATCACCGACAACGTCTCCTGCCCGGGCACCGACAGCTGCAAGCTCGGCATCACCTCGTCGATGGGCCTCAACAAGGCCATCAACGAGAGGCTGCTGGCGATGGAGATCACCGACCCGCTGACGCGGAAGGTCCACATCAAGAACTCCGGCTGCCCGAACGGCTGCGGCCAGCACCACATCGCCGACATCGGGTTCTACGGCGCGTCGATCAAGGTCGGCGAGCACACGATCCCGGCGTACGTCGCCCACATCGGCGGCCAGTACGAGGAGGGCGTCGTCGCCTACGGCCAGCGGCTGAAGGTCCGCCTGCCGGCCAAGCGCGTCCCCGAGGCCGTCGAGCGCTGGCTGCGCATGTACGAGAACGAGCGCGAGGGCGACGAGCTGTTCCGCGACTACGCCGCGCGCGTGGGCACGACGCGGTTCGAGGAGGAGGTCAAGGGCGACCTCGCCATGCCGGTGGAGTTCGGCCTCGACACCATGAACATGTTCCTCGACTGGGATCGCAACCAGCCCTTCCAGGTGATCCGGGGCGAGGGCGAGTGCGCCATCTGAGCGACACGCTCGCCAAGGCCGCCCAGCACGAGCGGCTCGTCTTCCTCTGCTCCTTCCAGAAGGAGGAGTCGGTGATCCTCGACGAGCTGCTCGGCGTCGCGGGTGGGTGGGACCGCATTCGCGTCGTGACCATCGACACGGGCGTGCTCTTCCCCGAGACGCTGCAGACCTGGAAGGCGTTCGAGGAGCGCTTCGGCGTGCGCATCGAGGTGGAGGACGCATCGCGTCCCGGCGATCCGTGGTCCGGCCCGCAGGACTGCTGCGGCGGCGAGAAGGTCGCCGCGCTGGAGCGCGCCCTCGAGGGCGCCGAGGCGTGGATCACCGGCATCCGCCGCGAGCAGTCCGAGACGCGCGCGAACGCCGAGTTCGTCGAGTGGGACGAGCGGCGCTCTATGTGGAAGTACAACCCGCTGGCCGACTGGTCCGAGAAGGACCTGTGGCGGCGGATCCACGAGCGCGACCTGCCCTACCACCCGCTCCACGACCAGGGCTACGCGTCGATCGGCTGCGCGCCGTGCACCCTGCCGGGCGACGGCCGCGAGGGCCGCTGGGCCGGCACCGACAAGACCGAGTGCGGGCTCCACGTCGCCTGACGTGCTCGATCCCCTCGTCATCGTCTTCGGCCTCGGGGTCGGCGTCCTCATCGGCCTGACGGGCATCGGCGGCGGCTCGCTGATGACGCCGCTGCTGATCCTGTTCGCCGGCGTGCAGCCCGTCGTCGCGATCGGCACCGACCTCGCCTACGGCGCGATCACGAAGACCGTCGGCGGCTGGCGGCACCTCAAGAAGGGCACCGTCGACCTCGGCGTGTCGAAGTGGCTGGCGGTCGGCTCGATGCCGGGCTCGCTGGTCGGCGTCTGGGTCGCCGACCGCTACGCGCACGACGCCCAGGACGCGCTGCTGTACGTCATCGCCGCGGTCCTGCTGGTCGTGGCGGTCTCGATCCTGTTCCGCGCGATGTTCCTGCGCAAGGCGATCGAGCGCGAGCAGCACTCCGTCGAGATGACGACGGGCCGGCAGGCCACCGCGGTGGCCATCGGCGCGGTGCTCGGCTTCGCGCTGGGCATGACGAGCGTCGGCTCGGGAGCGCTGATCGGCCTCGCGCTGATCCTCGTCTTCCGCCTGACGCCGCACCGTGTCGTGGGCACCGACGTCTTCCACGCCGCGATCCTGCTGTGGACCGCCGGCATCGCCCACTGGATCGGCGGCAACGTCGACTTCACGCTGATGGGCAACATCCTCATCGGGTCGCTGCCCGGCGTCTGGCTCGGCACGCACCTCATCGACAAGGTCCCGGCCGAGGGCCTGCGGCCCGCGCTGGGCTGCGTCCTGCTCGGCTCGGCGCTCGGCGTCTTCACGAAGGCCGGCGTCGACCTCCCGGTCTGGACCATCGCCGGCGTCCCGGCGATCGCCGGCGCCGTCGCCTACCTCCTGCACCGCTCCCGCAACCGCCACCCGCTCCCGGAGGGCGCCCCCGCATGAACCACCTTCGTCTCCTCGAGGCCGAGGCCATCCACGTCCTGCGCGAGGTCGCGGCCGAGCGCGAGCGGCCCGTGCTGCTGTTCTCCGGCGGCAAGGACTCCATCGTGATGGCCCACCTCGCGCTGAAGGCCTTCCGCCCCGGCCGCTTCCCGTTCCCGCTCATGCACGTGGACACGGGCCACAACTTCCCCGAGGTCATCGACTTCCGCGACAAGATGGTGGAGTCGCTCGGCGAGCGGCTCGTCGTCGCCTCCGTGCAGGAGTCGATCGACCGCGGGCGCGCGGTCGAGGAGACCGGCCCGCGCGCCTCGCGCAACCGGCTGCAGACCGTGACGCTGCTCGACGCGATCGCCGAGCACGGCCTCGACGCGTGCTTCGGCGGCGCGCGGCGCGACGAGGAGCGGGCGCGCGCGATGGAACCTCTACAACGCGCGGATCCGCAAGGGCGAGCACCTGCGCGCCTTCCCGCTGTCGAACTGGACCGAGCTCGACGTGTGGCAGTACATCCTCGAGGAGGAGATCGAGGTGCCCTCGATCTACCTGGCCCACGAGCGCGAGGTCTTCAAGCGCGACGGGATGCTCTACGCCGCGTCCGAGTTCGTCACCCGCGACGACGGGGACTCGGACCCGTTCACGACGAGCGTGCGCTACCGCACCGTCGGGGACATGAGCTGCACCGGCGCGGTCGCCTCCGCGGCGACGACGCTGGACGAGGTGGTCGCCGAGATCGCCGCCACGAACATCACCGAGCGCGGCGAGACGCGGGCCGACGACCGCGTCACCGAGGCCGCGATGGAGGACCGCAAGGTCGCGGGGTACTTCTGATGGCAACGCAACGAGACATGGCTGCTTCTAGGGACACCGCCCAGCTGCTGCGCCTCGCGACGGCCGGGTCCGTCGACGACGGCAAGTCCACGCTCATCGGGCGGCTGCTGCACGACTCCAAGGCGATCCTCGCCGACCAGTACGACGACCTGCACGACCGCCACGGCGAGCTCGACCTGTCGCGGCTGACCGACGGCCTGCGCGCCGAGCGCGAGCAGGGCATCACGATCGACGTCGCGTACCGCTACTTCGCCACGCCGCGGCGGCGGTTCATCCTGGCCGACACGCCGGGCCACGTGCAGTACACGCGCAACATGGTCACCGGGGCGTCGACGGCCGACGTCGCGATCATCCTCGTCGACGCGCGCCACGGCGTGGTGGAGCAGACCAAGCGCCATGCCTTCATCGCGGCGCTGCTGGGCATTCCGCACCTCGTCGTCGCGGTCAACAAGATGGACCTGGTCGGGTACTCGGAGGAGCGCTTCGACGAGATCGCCCGCGAGTTCTGCACGTTCCAGCCGCTGCTGTCGGTCAAGGACGTCGCGTTCATCCCGATCAGCGCGCTGCGCGGCGACAACGTCGTCGACCCGTCGGAGGAGATGCCCTGGTACGCGGGCGAGCCGCTGCTGCGCTACCTCGAGGCCATCGACCCCGAGGACGCGCGCAACCTCGACGACCTCCGCTTCCCGGTCCAGCTCGTCATCCGCGCCGAGGGCAACGACTACCGCGGCTACGCCGGGCAGGTCGCGTCCGGCGTCGTGCGGCCCGGCGACGACGTCGTCGTCCTGCCGGCCGGCACGCGGGCGACCGTCGCGTCGGTCGAGACCTACGACGGCCCGCTCGAGGAGGCCCACCCGCCGCTGAGCGTGACGGTCCGGCTCGCCGAGGACGTCGACGCCTCGCGCGGCGACGTCCTCGTCCACGCGGCGGACGCGCCGGAGGCCGTCCGCGAGCTCGAGGCCGACGTCTGCTGGTTCGCCGAGCAGCCGCTGCGCCCGGGCGCCCGCTACGTCCTCAAGCACCTCACCCAGCAGGTGGACGCGGTCGTCGACGGCATCGTCGACGTGCTCGACGTCCACACGCTCGAGCGCGGGCCGGCGCCCGCCGAGCTCGGCCTCAACGACATCGGCCGCGTGCGCCTGCGGACCCGCCGCCCGCTCGTCGCCGATCCCTACGCGCGCAACCGCGCCACCGGGGCGTTCATCCTCATCGACGAGGCGACGAACGACACGGTGGCGGGCGGCATGGTCGCCTGACCGGGCGCGCTCGCTTGCGCCGCGGGGTTCGCGGGCATCACGCGGTGCATGCGGGGACGGTTCGGCGACCGCCGCCGGTCCGACGGGCACGGCCCGGCGCCCTGCCGGGTGTGCGGCGGGCGGCTCGCGCCGCACCTGCGCGGCCGCGGCGTCGAGCTCGGCCCCGCTGCCCTGGCGCCCTCGTTCCACGAGCCGGGACGCCACGGCGACCTGGTGACGTGCGTCGAGTGCGGCGCCGTCGAGCAGACCGGGCTGCCGCGCGGCCGGGCGCTGCGGGACGCCTACGTCGCCGTGGAGGACGACGCGTACCTGGCCGACGAGCCCGGGCGGCGCGCGACGGCGGCCCGCCTGCTCGACCTGATCGCCGCGCACGTGCCGGCGGGGCGGCTGCTGGACGTGGGCTGCGGCCACGGGCTGCTGCTCGACGAGGCGCGCCGGCGCGGCTACGACGCGGCCGGGCTGGAGCTCTCGCGTGCCGCCGCGGCGCACGCGCGCGGCGTCCTCGGCCTCGAGGTCCACCAGGTGGCGCTGGAGGAGTTCGCCGGCGCGGCGGACGAGACCTTCGACGTCGTGGTGCTCGCCGACGTCCTCGAGCACGTCGACGACCCGGTCGCGGCGATCGACGCGTGCCTGGGGCTCCTCCGCGACGGCGGCGCGCTGTGCGTCACCACGCCCGATCCCGCCTCGGCGACCGCGCGGCTGGCGGGCCGCCGGTGGTGGGGCTACCTGCCGGCGCACGTCGTCCTGCTGCCGCGCCGGACGCTGCGCGAGCTGCTCGGCGCGCGCGGCCTGGTCGTGTGCGAGGACGTGCCGCTCGTGCGGACGTTCCCCGTGCGCCGCTGGGCCGGCGGGCTGGCCGAGCGCCTCGGCCCCCTGGGGCCGCCGCTGCAGGCGCTCGCCGGCCGGCTCGGCGAGGACCGGTCGTTCAGCCTCTCGCTCGGCGACGAGCGCGTCGTCCTGGCCCGCAGGGTGCCGGTCCGGCAGGCGCCCGAGCCGCTGTTCGAGGAGCGCGGCCACCGCAGCCGCGTCCACATCGTGCTGCCCGCGTTCCACGCGCGGGCGACGATCCCGTCGGTCGTGCGTGAGCTGCCGCCGCGCTCGGCCGACCGGGCGCTCCTGGTCGACGACGCCAGCACCGACGCGACCACCGTGGCCGCGCTCGCCGGCGGGCTCGACGTGCTGCGCCACCCCGTGAACCTCGGGTACGGTGCCGCGCAGAAGAGCGGCTACGTGCGAGCGCTGCTCGACGGCGCCGACGTCCTCGTCATGGTCCACGCCGACGACCAGTACGACCCCGGGCTGCTGCGCGAGATGACCGCGCCGATCCTCGCCGGGGAGGCCGACGTCGTCATCGGCTCGCGGCTGCTCGAGGACCACACCGCCGAGGGCGGCATGCCGCGCTGGAAGTGGGTCGGCAATCGGGCGCTGACCGCGGTCGAGAACCGCGTCCTCGGCGCCCACCTGTCGGAGTACCACTCCGGCTACCGCGCGTTCTCGGCCGACCTCCTGCGGTCGATCCCGTTCCTGCGCAACGCGGACGGCTTCGTGTTCGACCAGCAGATCCTCGCGCAGGCGGCCGCCCGCGGCGCCCGCGTCGCCGAGGTCGCCATCCCGACCCGCTACTTCGAGGAGGCCTCGTCGATCGGCCTGCGCACCAGCATCGCCTACGGCGTGCGCACGCTCGGCGCGCTGACCCGCTTCGCGCTGGACCGTCGCGGCGTCCGGTGGGCCCTGCTGCGGCGGCCCGCCGCCGACCTCGCCCCGGCGCCCGCACGGGCCGCGCCCGCCGCGGCGG
>JACRMD010000095.1 GCA_016215085.1 Solirubrobacterales bacterium
TCCCGAGCGCCTCGACGACCTCGTCGAACGGGAGGATGTGGTCGACGTCGCCGGGCTCGCGCCGCAGCCACCGCCGCAGCCGCGCCAGCGCGAGGCCGCGGCGGGCGCGCAGGAAGTCGTCCTGCGCGTCGGCCGTGGCGAGCCCGGTGGTGCGCAACGACGGCACTGCCCTGCACGGTACCCGCCCGTTGGCCTAGGCTCGCGCGCCATGCGCGCGGTCGTGATCACCCGCCACGGCGGGCTGGACGTCCTCGAGGTCCAGGAGCGCCCGGAGCCGCTCGTCGGCGCGGGCCAGGTCCGCGTCGAGGTGCGCGCCGCCGGGGTGAACTTCGCCGACACGCTGGCGCGCGTCGGCCTCTACGAGGACGCGCCCAAGCCTCCGGTGATCGTCGGGTACGAGGTCGCCGGCGTTGTCGCGGAGGTGGGGGAGGGCGCGCCGCCCGAGCTGCTCGGCCGGCGGGTGCTGGCCGGGACGCGCTTCGGCGGCTACGCCGAGCAGGTCGTGGCCGCCGCCGGCGACGTCGTCGAGCTGCCCGACGGCCTGTCGTTCGAGCAGGGCGCCGCCGTGCCGGTCAACTACGCCACCGCCTGGGCGGCGCTGCACGGCTACGGCTCGCTGCGCGAGGGCGAGCAGGTGCTCGTCCACGCCGCGGCCGGCGGGGTCGGCATCGCCGCCCTGCAGATCGCCAGGCGGGCCGGGGCGGTCGTCCACGGCACGGCCTCGCCCGGCAAGCACGACCGGCTGCGCGAGCTGGGGATCGACCGCGCGATCGACTACCGCGCCGACGGCTGGTGGCGCGGCCTCGGGCCCTACGACCTGGTGCTCGACGCCATCGGCGGCTCGTCGTTCCGGCGCTCCTACGACCTGCTGCGCCCCGGCGGCCGCCTGGTCGCCTACGGCGCCTCGTCCATCCAGCAGGGCGAGAAGCGCGACCTGCGCCGCGTGCTCCCGCAGGCCGCCCGGATGTTCCGCGGCTTCGACCTCATCAAGCAGATGAGCTCGTCCAAGGCGGTCATCGGCCTCAACATGCTGCGCCTGTGGGACGACCGCGGGACGCTCGAGCCGTGGATCACGCCGCTGCGCGAGCTGCTGGACGACGGGACGATCACGCCGGTCGTCCACGCTGCCGTCCCGTTCGACCGCGCCGCCGAGGCGCACCGCATCATCGCCGCGCGCGAGAACGTCGGAAAGGTGGTGCTGACGCCATGAGTTCGCTACCGTGCCCGGACCGCATGTCGTTCCGCGCCCTCGCCCTTCGACTTCTCCTCCTCCCCCGCTAGGGGGAGCATCTGCGCGTGGCGGCCGCCCGAAGCCGCGAGACGAAGTCCTAGGAGAACGAAGGCCCAAGCCGAAACCGGAAGAACGACATGACCAGCAACGCCCACGACGACGCGAACCGCGTCATCCTCTTCGACACCACGCTGCGCGACGGCGAGCAGTCGCCCGGCATCTCGCTCAACGGCGCCGAGAAGCTCGAGATCGCCCACCAGCTCGCGCGGCTCGGGGTGGACGTCATCGAGGCCGGCTTCCCGATCGCCTCGCCCGGCGACTTCGAGGCGGTCCAGGGGATCGCCCGGGAGGTCGTCGGCCCGGTCATCTGCGGCCTCGCGCGCGCCAACCCCCAGGACATCGATCGGGAGGACGTCGTCCTCTCGGTCCACTGCCACGACGACCTGGGGCTGGCGGTCGCCAACTCGCTGGCCGGCCTGCAGGCCGGCGCGCGGCAGATCGAGTGCGCGGTCAACGGCATCGGCGAGCGCGCGGGCAACGCGTCGCTGGAGGAGCTGATCATGCTCCTGCACACGCGCCGCGCCGACCTCGGCTACCACACGGGCGCGGTGACGACGGAGATCGCGCGCACCTCGCGCCTGGTCTCGCGGCTCACCGGCTACCCGGTGCAGCCCAACAAGGCGGTCGTCGGGCGCAACGCCTTCGCGCACGAGTCGGGCATCCACCAGGACGGCGTCCTGAAGGAGCGCACGACCTACGAGATCATGGACGCGCGCACGGTCGGCCTCGACGCCAACTCGATCGTGCTGGGCAAGCACTCCGGCCGCCACGCGCTGCGCCAGGCGCTGGAGGACCTCGGCTACAAGATCGACGGCGCGGCGCTCAACCACGCGTTCCAGCGCTTCAAGGAGATCGCCGACCGCAAGAAGCAGGTCACCGCGATGGACCTCGAGGCGCTCGTCACCGACGAGCTGCGCGAGGAGATCCCGACGTTCGCGGTGGAGTGGTTCGACGTCGAGGCCTCGACGCGCCGGCCGCCGCACGCGACGGTCGCCATCCGCACGCCCGCGGGGCAGACCGTCGAGGGCTCGTTCACCGGCGACGGCCCGGTCGACGCGATCTTCCGCGCGATCAACAGCGCCACGGGGATCGACGCGCGGCTGCGCGACTACCGCGTCGACGCGGTCACCGGCGGCCAGGACGCGCTCGGCGAGGTCAGCGTCGTCGTCGAGCTCGGCAACCCCGAGGACGCGGTGAAGGCCGACATCCCGGGCGTGCTCGCCGGCCAGCGGGTCACCGGTGCCGGCCAGGCGGTGGCCACCGACATCATCGAGGCGTCGGCGACCGCGTACGTGCGCGCGCTCTCCAACGCGGTCGGCAAGGCCCAGGCGGCCGCCGACGCGGCGCCCGACCCGGCGGAGCTCGCCCGCACGCCGTAGTCCGTGGCCGACGCCCACGCCCTCGCGCGCGACACCGCCGCGCTCGTCCAGGTGCCGAGCCTCACCGGGGACGAGCGCGGGGCGCTCGAGCGCCTCGGCGACCTCGCCTGGGACCTCGGCCTCGAGGCCGAGCTGCGCACGCACGACCTCGCGGCGCTGCGCGAGCACCCCGGGCACCCGGGCGAGGAGGCGCCGCGGACCGACCTGCACGGGTTGGTCGTCCGCGCCGGCGAGGGCGAGCGGCGCCTGGCGCTGTGCGGCCACGTCGACGTCGTCGCGGCGGGCACCGAGCCGTGGGCGCGCTCCCCGTTCTCGGGCCACGTCGACGCCGAGTTCGTCCACGGGCGCGGCAGCGTGGACATGAAGGGCGGCGTCGTCGCGGCGCTGCACGCGATGGCGGCCGCCCGCGACGCCGGCGTGCGCGTCGAGCTCGTCGCCGTCGGCTCGGAGGAGGACGGCGGCCTGGGCGCGTTCGCCGCGCTGCAGGAGGACGCCGCCTACGACGGCTGCGTCATCCCCGAGCCGACCGGCTTCGACGTCGTCTGCGCCCAGGCGGGCGCGCTGACCTTCACCGGCGTCGTGCCCGGCCGCGGCGCCCACGCGGCGCACCGGCTCGAGGGCGAGTCGGCGATCGACAAGTACGTGCCGGTCCACGCCGCGCTGCACGCGCTCGAGGCGCGGCTCAACGCCGGGGTCGAGCACGAGCTCATGCGCGAGCTCGAGCTCCCGTACCCGCTCCTGGTCGGCCGCCTGGCGGCGGGCGCGTGGTCGAGCTCGGTGCCCGACCGGCTCGAGTTCGAGGGCCGGGCGCCCGTGCGGGTGGGCGAGGACGTCGCCGCCGCGCGCGCGGCGGTCGAGCAGGCCGTGCGCGAGGCGTGCCCCGACGCGACGCTGGAGTGGACCGGCGGGCAGTTCGCCTCCGGCGCGACACCGCACGACCACCCGCTCGTCGCCCTCGTCCGCGAGGCCGTCGGGCCGGGCGCGCGGCTGGCCGGCGTGCCGTGGGGCGCGGACATGCGCCTGTGGTGCGCGGCCGGCGTGCCGACGGTCATGGTCGGCACGAGCGGCATCGAGCTCGCCCACGCCGTCGACGAGCGCGTCCGCATCGACGAGCTCGCGCGCCTGACCGACGTCCTCGAGCGCGTCATCCGCGGCTTCGCATGATCCAGTGCGCGCTCAACGGCCCGCGGGTCGCGATGACCGCCCACCAGCTCGCCCGCGACGCGCGGGCCGCGGTCGACGCCGGCGCCGCCTCCCTGCACCTGCATCCCTACGGCGCCGACGGCCGCGAGTCCGTCGACCCGGAGGACGTCGCGGCGGCCGTCGCCGAGGTTCGGGCGGCCTGCCCCCGCGCCGAGCTCGGCGTGCCCACCGGCGCGCGGATCGCGGCCGACCTGCCCGCCGTCGCCGCGTGGCGCGACCCGCTGCCCGACATGGCCTCGGTCAACCTCTCCGAGGAGCACCACGTCGCGGTCATGGAGGCGCTGCTCGCGCGGGGGATCGCCGTCGAGGCCGGCGTGTGGAGCGTCGACGACGCCGAGCGCCTGGCGTCCTGCGGCCTGGCGGACCGCTGCCGGCGCGTGCTCGTCGAGGTCGGCGGCGACGAGCAGCTGCGCAAGGCCGAGGCCGTCGAGGCGGCGCTGGCCGGCGTCGCGCTGCCGCAGCTGCACCACGGCGAGGACGCCGGCACCTGGGACGTCGTCCGCCGGGCGCTCGGGAAGGGCCTCGACGCGCGGGTCGGGCTCGAGGACACGGAGGTGCTGCCGGGCGGCGGGCGGGCGGCCGGGAACGCCGCGCTGGTGGCGGCCGCGGTGGACCTCGCGCGTGCGGGGTAGCCCTGCAGGCGCATGAAGTGGAAGCGCGTCTCCAACCCCGACGTCATCGACACGCGCGGGCGCAGGGGCGGCATGCCCGGCGGCCGCGTGGCGCTGCCCGGCGGCGTCGGCCTCGTCGGCGTCCTGGTGTTCCTGGCGATCCAGCTGCTCGGCGGCGGGGGAGGCGGATCGGCGTTCGACGTCCCCATCGGCCTCGACGGCGGCGCGCGCCCGCCGGCCGCGGACCCGATCCCCGCGTCGCAGGACCCCGAGCGCGACCTCAAGGACTTCTCGACCTACGTCTTCACCGACACCGTCTCGAGCTGGCAGGCGACCTTCCAGCGGTCCGGCAAGTCCTTCGACCGGCCCAAGATGGTGCTCTTCCGCGACGGCGTCCAGACCGGCTGCGGCGCGGCGAGCTCGGCGGTCGGGCCGTTCTACTGCCCGGCCGACCAGCGCGTGTACCTCGACCTCTCCTTCGAGGACGAGCTCCAGCAGAAGCTGGGCGCCGGCGGCGACTTCGCCTGGGCCTACGTCATCGCCCACGAGGTCGGCCACCACGTCCAGACCCAGACCGGCGCGTCGCAGCGCGTCGAGCAGCTGCGCCGCGAGGACCCCGGCTCGGCCAACGAGCTCTCCGTCCGCCTCGAGCTGCAGGCCGACTGCTACGCCGGCGTGTGGGCCCACGGCGTCTTCGCGCGCGGCGACCTCGAGTCCGGCGACGTCCAGGAGGCCATGACCGCCGCCGAGGCCGTCGGCGACGACCGCCTGCAGCGCCGCGCCGGCGGCCAGGTCGACCCCGACACCTTCACGCACGGCACCTCGGCCCAGCGCCAGAAGTGGTTCGACGCCGGCTACGAGGGCGGCGACCCCGGCGCCTGCGACACCTTCGCGGCCGATCAGCTCTAGCGGCGCGCGGCGAGCTCGAGGCCCTGCCGGTAGCCGGCGGCCAGGGCCGCCTCCGCGCGCCGCGGGTCCATGAGGTTCGGGCCGATCGCCTCGCCGCTGCGGGCGTCGGGCGCGACGTGGGCCACGCGGGCGCCGCGGCGACGCAGCGTCTGCAGCTCGAGCGACGCGGCCGCGCGAAACGCGCCGCGCAGCGCGACCGCGGGGGCGCCGGCGCCGCGCAGCCCGGCCGACGGGTCCAGGCAGAGCACCTGCGTCCCGCGGCCGGCGTAGGCGGCGTCCATGTTCGTCACGCTCCAGGCGCCGCCGTCGACGTACTCGCGGCCGCCGATCCGCTGCGGCGCGAAGTAGAACGGGATCGCGCACGAGGCGCAGACCGCGTCCGCGACCGTGGCGTGCGGGGCGCCCGGCGCTCCGAAGACGACGCGCCGCCCGGTGCGGCGGTCCACCGCGCAGACGCGCAGGCGGCCGTCGAAGCGCGCGCCCCAGCGCGAGACCCGCGTGCGCAGCCCGCCGAGCGAGCGGTGGCCGCCGGGGCCGCGCGAGAGCACCGCGGCCCGGGCGAGCGCGCCGACGGGCGTGCCGATCGCCAGCGCCGCCGAGGTCACCGGCGCCGTGGCCGCGAAGCCGGCGC
>JACRMD010000096.1 GCA_016215085.1 Solirubrobacterales bacterium
CGACCGGCCGGCACGGACCAACCCGACCGCGTCGCGACGGAAGCCCTCGGGATACGGCGGCCTCGTTCGGGGCACAGACACCATCCTTTCGCGCCCTCACGGCGCAAGCGATCAGGTGTCCACGAATCCGGGGGCACTCCACGACGACATCACGATCGAGGCCAACCCAGCCGGCTACCGCCAGCTGCTGGAGTGGGCCGAGGGCTTCGGCAGCGAGCGCCGCTGGGCCGTGGAGTTCGGCCGCCACGTCGCGGGCGGACTCGAACGCTTCCTGCTCGCCGAAGGCGAGCACGTCGTTCGCGTCCCGCCGAAGCTGATGGCCGCCGAACGGCGTGCTGCGCGCGGCTTTGGCAAGAGCGACGCGATCGACGCGCTGGCCATCGCCCGGGCGGCGCTGCGCGAGCCATCGTTGCCACAAGCCCGCGTCGACGGCCCCGAGCGCGAGCTCGCGCTGCTGGTCGAATACCGCGACCAGCTCGTCGCCGACCACACGCGCATCACGCGCCGGCTGCGCTGGCTGCTGCATGACCTCGATCCGACGCTGGAGCCGCCGCTGCGCAGCCTGTCCAATCTCGCCAAGCTCGAGCGCCTCGGCCGCCGTCTGCAGCGCTTGGAGCCCTCGACACAGGTGCGACTCTGCCGCGACAGCGTCACGCTGCTCAAAGACCTCGTCCGACGCTCCGACGCGCTCAAGCGCGAGATCCTCGGCCTGGTCCGCCAGGTCGCGCCGGCGTTGCTGGAGATCGTCGGCTGCGGCCCGCTGATCGCCGCCCGCATCGCCGGCGACATCGGGGCCATCGACCGGTTCGCAAGCGACGCGCACTTGGCCAGCTACTGCGGCATCAGCCCACTGCAGGCCTCATCGGGCAAGCACCAACGCCACCGCCTCAGCCGCCAAGGCAATCGCAAGCTCAACCGCGCTCTACCTCATCGCGCTCACCCAGGCACGCATCCACCCCGAAGCCCGCGCCTACATCGCCCGCCGCATCAGCGAAGGCAAGACCCGCCGCGAAGCCCTCCGCGCCCTTAAGCGCCACCTCGTCCGCGTCATCTACCGCACCCTCGCCGCAGGCAGAACACCAACAACAGCACTCGCCTTGACATAGGAGCGACTCGGTCGAGTACCGCCCTCCCCGCCGTCGGTCACCTGGGGATTTCGGGGCCCGGCGCGAGGTAGGAAGAGTGTCCGCCGATGGCCTCACCGCCGCGCAGCTGCTCGACCTCCTGGGCTCAGACGTCGAGGCTCTGCGCGAGCTGCGTCGACTCCTCGGCGCCCAGACGGCGCCGGCGTACACCGTCTCAACGCTCGCCGCTGCGCTCGCTGTCTCGCAGCGCGTGGTGCGGAACGCGATCGCTCGCGGCGAGCTGTGCGCGGTCAAACGCGGCGCGCGCTGGTACATCGCGGCGGATGCGGTCGAGGCCTGGACGCACGGCGAGCATCACTCACGCGTCGCGCCTCAAGTGCGACAAGTTCGTCATCCGCTTGCGTCGGCTTTCGAACGGGTCGACGAGAGAGCGACCGGCGCGGCGTAGCATCGGCCGTTGGCGTGAGCCTTCATCGCAAAGGCGCGAAGTGGGTCGTCCGTTATCGCGACGGCGACGCCAATCGGTCGCGCTCGTTCGATCGCAAGGGCGACGCCGAGCGGTTCGACGTCGAGGTCATGCGGCGGCGGCAGCTTGGTGTTCTTGCTTCGCTGGATGGCGGGCGCGAGACGCTCGACCAGTTCGTGACGGAGACGTGGGCGCCGACGTACGGCGTCACGCTCGCGCCGAAGACGCGCAAGCACTACGCCAACCTCTACGACCACCACATCGCGCCGACACTCGGCTCGCTTGAGGTCCGGGCGATCCGCGCCGAGACGATCGCGCGGTGGCAGGCGGACCGCCTGGGCGCCGGCGCCGGGCCCGTCGCGGTCCGGCACGCGCTCGACCTGCTCGGCTCCATCCTGCAGCGGGCCGTCGAGGCGGAGCGCATCCCGTCCAACCCGGCGCGGCTAGTGCGGCGGGCGAGGCTCCCGAGACGTCAGGAGGTGCGGCCGCTGGCGCCCGCCGCGATCGAGCGGATGCGCGCGGCTGCGGAGCCGCGGGACGCCGCGCTGATCTCGGTGCTCGCCTACGCCGGGCTGCGGCCCGGTGAGGCATTGGCGCTCCAGTGGGGCGACATCCGAGAGAAGACTCTCCTCGTCGAGCGCGCGCTTTCGCTCGGCGAGACCGAGGACACCAAGACGACGCTCCACCGAACCGTGCAGCTCCTTGCGCCGCTCAGGAGCGACTTGGCGGAGTGGCGGCTCGCCAGTGGTCGTCCGGGTGATGAGGCGTTGGTCTTCCCGAGCTATCGGGGCGAGGCTTGGACCGAGGCGGCCTACCAGTCGTGGCGCCGGCGGTCGTTCGATCGCGCGCGTAAGGCGGCTGGCGTCGATCGTGCGACGCCGTACACGCTCCGTCACAGCTTCGCGAGCCTGCTGCTCCACGAAGGCCGCAGCGTCATCTACGTGGCGCGCCAACTGGGTCACGACGCCCGCCTAACGCTGTCGCGCTACGGCCACGTCATCGACGAGCTCGAGGACCAACCCCGCGCTTCCGCGGAAGCGTCGATCCGCATCGCGCGGGCGCGTGTTCCCTCTCCGTTCCCCGAACCCGCCAGCGCGACCAGAACGGACGCGCCCAACAACGACGAAACCCCCGCCAGAAGCAGGGGTTCCGTTCCAATGGAGCTAGGGGGACTCGAACCCCCGACCTCCTGGGTGCGATCCAGGCGCTCTCCCAACTGAGCTATAGCCCCGAGGTGGTCCCGCAGTGTAGCGCCGAAGGGTCGTCCAGGACCGGCAGGCGCCGCCCGGGGGCGACAGTACGCTCACGGACGGGAATGGCGCCACGACCCGGCATCGTCGATCGCCTGTCGAGCTTCCGCACGCGGCTCGGCCTCTTCTTCCTGCTCATCGTCGTGGTCCCGATGATCGCCGTCGCGTTCATCGTGTTCCGCCTGATCGCCGACAGCGAGAAGGGCCAGGCCGGCGCGCGGATCGCCGCGCGCCAGGAGGCGGCGATCAGCCTGTACTACGGCGCGCGCGACGACGGCGACCAGCTGGCGGCCCGCATCGGGCGCGACCCGCGGCTGGCCGCGGCGCTGCGCGAGGGCGACCGCGCGGGGGTCGTCAAGGCGGCCGAGCGGCTGCGGCGCAGCGTCGGCGCCGAGCGGATCGTGCTGCGCAACGGGCGCGACGTGCTGGCCGACGTCGGCGACGGCAAGGCGAGCTTCCCCGCCACGCGCGACCTCGTCGCCGACGGCAGGCGGGTCGCCGAGCTGCAGGTCTCCGCGCGCGACGCCATCGACTACGCGCGGCTGGTCCGCCAGGCTACGGGCCTGGAGGTCGTCGTCCGGCGCGGCGACCAGGTGCTGGCCGCGACGCTCGACGGCTCGGGCAAGGCGACGGTGCCCGAGCACCAGGGCTCCGTGCAGGTCGGCGGCGAGGACTTCCGCGCGTCGTCGTTCGCGCTGCCGGACTTCCTGGGCCGCGACGTGGGCGTGACGCTGATGGAGCCCCAGGCGCAGACCGCGAGCGACATCCGCGACGGGCGGATCCTGGCCAGCGCGATCCTGGCCGGCTTCTTCCTGCTGGCGCTGCTGTCGGCCGTGCTCGTCTCCCGCACGCTGCAGCGCCAGATCGGCGAGTTCCTCGCGGCCGCCAGGCGCCTGGGCGGCGGCGGCTTCTCGGCCAAGGTGCCCACCCGCGGCAACGACGAGTTCGCCCAGCTCGGCCACGAGTTCAACAAGATGTCGGGCGAGCTCGAGACGCGGCTGGAGGAGCTGCGCCAGGAGCGCCACCGGCTCGAGCTCTCGCTGCGGCGCATCGGCGAGACGTTCGCGTCGAACCTCGACCGCGACGCGCTGCTGGAGATCGTCGTGCGCACGTCGGTGGACGCCGTCAACGCCGACGGCGGCCGCGCCGCCGCGCGGCGCACCGAGGCCGGCGAGCTCGAGCCCGTCGCGCGCGTCGGGCGCGACGACGCCCCGGCGGTCGCGGCGGACGCCGAGCGGCAGGTGCTCGAGGCCGGGCGGCCCGCGTTCGCCACCGAGGACGGCGCCTCGGCCCTCGCGCACCCGCTGCGCGCCGGCCCCGCCGCGGGCGAGGCCGCGCAGCTGGTCACCGGCATGGTCTCGGTCTGGCGCCACGGGCGGCCGTTCAGCGACACCGAGCGCGAGCTCTTCCACTACCTCGCCGGCCAGGCCGCCGTGTCGGTGGAGAACGTCGGGCTGCACGAGACCGTCGAGCGCCAGGCGGTCACCGACGAGCTCACCGGGCTGTCCAACCGCCGCCGCTTCGACGAGACGATCAGCGCGGAGGTCGAGCGCTCGCGGCGCTTCGGCCAGGACGTCGGGCTCGTGCTGCTGGACATCGACGACTTCAAGCGCGTCAACGACACCTACGGCCACCAGCAGGGCGACCTCGTCCTCAAGGAGGTCGCGCGCATCCTCAAGGACACCGCGCGCGAGATCGACGAGCCGGCGCGCTACGGCGGCGAGGAGCTCGCGGTCGTCCTCCCGGGCACCGACCTCGAGGGCGCCTACAACCTCGCCGAGCGCGTCCGCGAGGGCATCGAGGACCTGCGGCTGCCGATCCTGGGCGAGAACGGCGACTCGGCGCTGCGGGTCACCGCGAGCTTCGGCGTCGCGGCGCTGCCGGTGTCGGCCGAGGACCTGCGGACGCTGGTCTCGGCCGCCGACGAGGCCCTGTACGAGGCCAAGCGGACCGGCAAGAACAAGACCGTCCGCGCGGGTTGACGGGCGGGCGCCTCCGCCCTCCCCGGCCGTTACGCTAACCGGATGGGCCTCTTGGACGACGCCATCAAGGAGCACCTGGAGCTCAAGCGCCGCCACGGCGGCGACCCCAGCGAGATCGCCCGCCAGGAGGCGGAGGCGCTGGGCCCCGTCCGCCGCGGGGAGGTCGACCTGGCGGCCCCGTCCGCCGCGCCCGCCGCGCCTGCCGCCCCCGCCGAGCCCGAGGAGCCGGCGGGCGCCGTGCGCCTGGAGGACGAGCCCGCGGCGCAGACGCCGCGGGCGCCCGAGCCGCCGCGCCACGAGCCCGCGCCAGAGCCCGTGGTCCACCCGGGCGACCACCCGGTCCCCGACGAGCACGACGTCACCCCGCCGCACGGCGACCCGCTGGTCCACGACGAGCCGGGCAGCCGCCAGGGCCACGAGGCGCTGCACCAGCCCACGCGCGAGTTCTCGGCCTCCGACGTGGCCGACGCCACCGGCCGGCCGCCGGCCGCCGACCCCGACGTGGTCCCGGCCGACGACGAGCACCACGACGAGCTCGAGGAGACCCCCGAGTTCCTGCAGCAGACGCCGGAGCACGACCGGCTCTGGTTCGAGCAGAAGCCCCCGAAGGACTTCGACTTCTAGCCGCCGATGGCCCGCCCGGTGACCTGGCTCGACGTCTTCACGTCGACGCCGCTGGCGGGCAACCCGCTCGCCGTCGTCCTCGACGCCGACGGCCTCGACGACGCGGCGATGCTGCGCTTCGCGCGCGAGGCCGGCCTGTCGGAGACCACCTTCGTCCAGACGCCGGCCGACGCCGGCGCGGACTACCGCAACCGCATCTTCACGATGATGGGCGAGATCGCCCTGGGCGGCCATCCCTCGCTGGGCACGGCGGTCGCCGTCGCCCGCGCGCGCGGCGACGCGACCGCCCGCTACGTCCAGCAGACCCCGGCGGGCCTGCAGCCGATCGAGGTCGAGCTGGCCGGCGACCGGGCGACGGCCGCGATGCTCCAGGAGCCCGCGGAGATGGGCGCGGAGGTCGACCACGAGGAGGCGCTGGCGGCCATCGGCCTCGCGGCCGGCGACGCG
>JACRMD010000137.1 GCA_016215085.1 Solirubrobacterales bacterium
GATCCGCGGCGTCCCCGCCGGGCGCGACTGCGTGAGCCCGTCGTCGCACTCGGCGTTCGACGACGTCGACGGGCTGATCGAGTTCGTCGAGCTCCTCGGCGCCGAGACCAGGCTGCCGGTCGGCATCAAGTCCGCCGTCGGCGACGCCGCGTTCTGGGAGCGGCTGGCCGAGCGGATGGCGGCGACGGGCGGCGGCCCCGACTCGATCACCGTCGACGGCGCCGAGGGCGGCACCGGCGCGGCGCCGCTGGTGTTCTCCGACCACGTCTCGCTGCCGTTCAAGATCGGGTTCTCGCGCGTGTACGCGACCTTCGCCCGCGCCGGCCTCGCCGAGGACGTCGTGTTCATCGGGTCGGGCCGGCTGGGCTTCCCGGACGCCGCGATGTTCGCCTTCGCGCTCGGCGCCGACATGGTCAGCGTCGGCCGCGAGGCGATGCTCTCGATCGGCTGCATCCAGGCGCAGCGGTGCCACACCGGCCGGTGCCCGACGGGCGTGGCGACGCAGAGCCGCTGGCTCATGCACGGGCTCGACCCGGAGCTCAAGTCCAGCCGCGCCGCCAACTACCTGACGGCCCTGCGCGCCGAGCTGCTGTCGCTGTCGCGCGCGTGCGGCGTGCGCCACCCCGCGCTCGTGCGGCCCGAGCGCCTGGAGATCGTCACCGAGCGCTACGGCACCGCCCGCCTGCGCGACGTCTTCGGCTACGAGGACGACTGGCCGCTGCTGTCGCCCGCGCGGCGGGCCGAGGTCGAGGCGCTCGTCGGCACCGGCGGCGGGCGCCGCGCCCCCGGGCCCGAGGCGGGCCCCATCCCGGGGGACGAGGCCGGCACCCGCGCGCCCGACGAGCCGACCGAGCCGCACCACGACACGGCGGGCACGGCCCGCTGAGGCTCAGGCCAGGCGCCCGAACCAGCGCAGCGACAGCCCGCCGCCGCCCAGCACGAGCAGCAGGGCGATGCCGGCCACGCCGGCGGTGAGCTCCCTCGGCTCGTTCTTCTCGGCCAGCTCGGAGCCGAGCTTCTCGTACACCTCGGAGAGCGCCGTCGCGTCGGCGGTGCGGTACGCCTTGCCGCCGGACACCTCGGCGACCTGCTGCATCGTCCGCGGGTCGGGCGGGACCTGCTCGGTGCGCGTCACGCCGTTGGCGTCGGTGACCTCGATCGTCCCGGAGCTCGTGCCGAGCGAGATCGTGGAGACGGGGACGCCGGCCTCCTTGGCCTTGCGCGCCACCGCGACCGCGTCGCGGCCGCGGGTCGAGGCGCCGTCGGAGAGCAGCACGATCGCCGCGGGCACCTTCCTGTCGGCGCCGTTGCCGCGCACCTGCGCGAGCGCCGTGCTCAGCGCGTCCCCGGTCGCGGTGCCGCCGCTGACGGCGAGCTGACCCAGGGCGGAGCGCACGGCCGCGCGGTCGGTCGTCGGCCGCTGCAGCACCGACGGCGCCTGGTTGAACGCGATGACGCCGACGTTGATCCTGCGCGGGACCTTGGCCACGAACGCCTTGGCCGCCGAGCGCGCGGCCTCCAGCCGCGAGGGCGCGACGTCCTTGGCCTGCATCGAGCCCGAGACGTCGGTGGCCAGGACGATCGACGCCTGCTCGACCGGCACGGCGACCGTCGCCTGCGGCCGGGCCAGGGCGACCAGGAGCGCCGCGAGCCCGACCGCGTAGAGCGCCGGCGGCGCGTGGCGCCGCCAGCGCGGCCGGCGCGGCGCCACCGCCGGCGCGACCGCCTCGCTGGTGAACAGCCGCGCCGCCGCGCGCTCGCGCCGGGCGTGCGCGAGGTACGCCCACACGCCCAGCGGGACGAGCGCCAGCCCGAGCAGGAACCAGGGCGCCTGGAAGCCCATCGCTACGGCGCCTCCGCGGGCCGCGTGCCGAGCGTGACCTGGAGGTCGAGGCGCTGGCCGCCGCGCTCGACGGTGACCGTGACGCGGTCGCCGGGCTTGGCGTCGGCGATCGCGCCCGCGACGCCGTCGGCGGCCGTCACCGCATCGCCGTCGAGGGCGACGACGACGTCGCCGGTCTTGACGCCGGCCTTCGCGGCCGGGCCGCCGGCCCCGACCGCGCCGACCTGGGCGCCATGGCCGCTGGTCGCGTCCGCGGTCGAGATGCCGAGGTACGGACGGGCGACCGCGCCGCCCTGCTCGAGCGTCGGGACGACCCGCTGGACGAGCGTCGACGGGACGGCGAAGCCGACGCCGACGTTGCCGCTGCCGCCGCCGGAGGTCGCGATCTGCGAGTTGACGCCGATCACGCGCCCGGCGCTGTCGAGCAGCGGGCCGCCCGAGTTGCCGGGGTTGATCGGCGCGTCGGTCTGGATCGCGTCGGAGATCGAGAACCCGTTGGGCGCCTCGATCGAGCGGCCGGTCGCCGAGACGATGCCGGTCGTCGCCGTGCGGTCCAGGCCGAACGGGTTGCCGATCGCCACGACGGTGTCGCCGACCTCGACGGTGCGGTCGTCGGCGAGCTGCAGCGGCGTCACGCCCGAGGCGGCGCTCGGCGGGATCTTCACGACCGCGAGGTCGCTGGAGGCGTCGCGGCCGAGCACGCGGCCCGTCACGGGCCTGCCGTCCTCGCCGAACTGCACCTGGACGCTGGTCGACGTGCCCACGACGTGGGCGTTCGTCACCAGCGTGCCGTCGCGGTCGACGAGGAAGCCGGTGCCCTGGCCGCTGCCGGTCTTGATCGACACGACGGCGGGCGCGGCCTTGGCGTAGACGGCGGCGACCGTGCCCGACGCCTTCGGGGAGGTCTTCGCCGCCGCGGGCAGCGCGGCCGGCGTCGTCGTGACGCCGCCGGTGGCGCCGTCGCCGTTGCCGATCACGTCGCCGGCGGCGAACGCGAGCGCGGCGAGGATGGTCGCCCCGCCGGCGGCCATCGCGGCGCGGCGGCCGCGGCGCGGCGGCGGCCCCGGCGGCTCCGGCGGGAGCAGCGGCTCGGTCGGCGGCTCGGGTGCGTGGACCGCCGCCGGGGGCGGCTCGCCGGGACGCCAGTCGCCGGCCCACAGGGGATCGTGCTTGAGCTTCATGGTGGGGATGCCTTCCTGCATCGGAGGGGGTTCAGGTGAGGGTGGGTCGGAGGCGCAGGCCGCCGGCCAGGCCGGCGCCGAGGAGCAGCAGCCCGCCGGCCGCGAAGGCGGCGGTGATCTCGCGCTGCTCCTCCTTGGTGCCGAGCTGCGAGCCGAGCTTGCGGTAGACGCCCGAGAGCTGGTCGGCGTCGTCGGCGGTGAACGCCGCGCCGCCCGAGCTCGACGCGATCTGGGCCAGCGTCTCGGGATCGGGCGGGACCGGCACGGCCTGGCCGCCGGGGCCGGGCAGCGTGCCGCCCTCGGTTCCCAGCGCGACCGTGTAGATCGGGACGCGCAGCCGCTTGGCCGCCGCGGCCACCGGCACCGGGTCGCGGCCCGCGGTCGTCTTGCCGTCGGAGAGCAGCACGACCGCCGCCGGCGTGCGGTCGCCCCGCTTCTGGCGGAGCGCCTTGACCGCGACGTCGAGCGCGTCGCCGGTCGCGGTGCCGCCGTCGGCGGCCAGGCCGTCGATCGCCGAGCGCACCGCGTCGCGGTCGTCGGTCGGCGCGATGTCCAGGCGCGCAGCGTCCGAGTAGCTCAGCGCGCCGACGCGGACGGTCTCGGGCACCTCGCCGAGGAAGTCGCGCGCCGCCTCCTGGGCGGCGTCCAGCCGCGAGGGGGCGACGTCGGTCGCCGACATCGACCCGGAGGTGTCGGTGACGAGCATGATGGAGGCCTTCTCGACCGGGACGGCGACGGTCGCCTGCGGCCGGGCCAGCGCCAGCGCGAGCGCGCCGACGCCGAGCAGCGTCAGCGCGGCCGGCACGCGGCGGCGCCAGGCCGGCCGCGGGGACGCCGACGCGCGCAGCGCCCGCAGGGCGGGGAACCGCAGGGCGAAGCGGCGCCGGCGTCGCGCGGCCACGGCCATCGCGAGGCCGAGGAGCGGGACGAGCAGCAGGGAGAGGAGGAAGAGGGGGGAGGCGAAGCTCATGTCAGGCGCCTCGCGAGGTCGGGGAGCCAGGCGGCGTCGGTGGACAGGACGACGTGCAAGGCGCCCAGGCGGCGCAGCAGGTCGCGGACCTCGCGGCGCTCGCCGGCGACGCGGGCGGCGAAGCGCTCGCGCACGCCGTCGTCGACGTCGACCTCGGCGTGCTCGCCGGTCTCGGGGTCGACGAGCGCCAGCCGCCGCACCGGCGGCAGCGCCAGCTCGCGCGGGTCGCGGACCTCGACGGCCAGCACCGTGTGGCGCTCGGCCAGCGCGGCCAGCGGGCGCCTGAGCTCCGCGTCGTGGGGGAGGTCGGAGACGACCGCGACGAGGCCGGGCCGGCGGGCGATGGCGCCCAGGCGGCGCAGGCCGTCGGCCAGCGCGTCGGGGCGCCCGGCGCCGTCGGGCACGACGCCGGCCGCGACGTGGCGCTGCAGCGCGACGAGGGCGGCCCGGCCGCCGCGTGGAGGGAGGACCACGGGCTCCGGGCCGCCGCACGCCACCAGACCGACCTGCCCGGCGTGGCGGACGCCGAGGTCGGCGAGGACCTGCGCCGCGCCGGCGGCGACGTCGCTCTTGAGCCGCTGGGCGGTGCCCCAGGCCATCGAGGGCGAGACGTCGAGGACGATCCAGGTCGTCAGCGCGCGCTCGGGGACGTAGCGGCGGACGTGCGGGACGCCGGTGCGGGCGCTGGCCGCGGGGTCCAGCCAGCGGACGTCGTCGCCGTGCTGGTAGGGGCGCAGCTGCTCGAGCTCGGTCCCGTCGCCCTGTCCCGGCGCCGGCGTGGCGCCGTTGAGCACGCCGGCCGCGCGCCGCGCGACGCCGAGCGCCAGGCGGTCGACCGCCGGGCGCGGCAGCGCGCCGGGGCCCTGCGCCGCCGGGGCGGGGATGCGCAGGGCCTCGCTCATGCCGCGATCCGCAGCTCGGTCGCGTCCGGCCGCGCGACGGCGTCCAGGACGCGGTCCAGGACGGCGTCGGCGGTCATGCCGTAGGCCAGCGCCTCGTAGCTCAGCGCCAGGCGGTGGCGCAGCACGTCGCGGGAGAGGTCGGCGACGTCCTGGGCCACGACGTAGGAGCGGCCGCGGAGGAGGGCCAGCGAGCGCGCGGCGTGCACGAGGCCGATCGGCCCGCGCGGGCTCGCGCCGACGGCGATCACCGGCTCGAGGTCGGCGAGGCCGTGCCGGGCGGGGTGGCGCGTGGCCTCGGCGAGCGAGACGGCGTAGTCGATGACCTGGCGGTCGACCGCGACCGACCGCGCCAGCGCGGTGTAGGCCTCGAGGTCGCGCAGCGTCACGCGCTCCTGCACCTCGCGGGCGGCGCCGAGCGAGCGGCCGACGACCGCGGCCTCCTCGCCGTGCTCGGGGTAGCCGACGAGCAGCTTCATCAGGAAGCGGTCGGTCTGCGCCTCGGGCAGCGCGTAGGTGCCCTCGTTCTCGATCGGGTTCTGGGTGGCGAGGACGAGGAACGGGCGCGGCGTCGGGTAGGTGTGGCCCGCGATCGTCGCCTGCTGCTCCTGCATGACCTCCAGCAGCGCGGACTGCACCTTCGCGGGCGCGCGGTTGATCTCGTCGGCCAGCAGGAAGTTGCAGAAGATGGGCCCGAGCTCGACGTCGAAGCGGCCGTCGTGCGGGCGCAGCACGCGGGTGCCGACGATGTCGCTGGGCACGAGGTCGGGGGTGAACTGGATGCGGCCGAACGTGCCGCCGACCGTGCCGGCCAGCGTCTTGACCGTCAGCGTCTTGGCCAGGCCGGGCACGCCCTCCAGCAGCACGTGGCCGCCGGTGAGCATCGCCACGAGCAGCCGCTCGAGCATGGCGTCCTGGCCGACGATCGTGCGCTTGACCTCGTAGAGGACCTCGTGCAGGGCATGGCGGGCGACGTCGGCGGGCGTGCGCTCGCCGGGCTCGCGCTCGTCGCGGAGGAGGTGGGGCTCGGTGTCCATGGGGACCACCGTGCCGCGGGTCGTTGTGGGGAAGCTAAGCGATCCCTATGAACTTCCTGAGGCAGCTGACGCGACGCTTATGCGGATCTCCCGCAACCGGTCCCCGGGACGAGTGCGGATGTGGGGTCTGCCGCGGCCTCCGATCCTGGTCGCATGACCTCGCTCCCCGCCCCGTCCGTCCTCGAGACCCTGCTCCCGCCCGGCCGCTGGGTGCTCGACGGCTCCGCGTCGGCCGCGCGCTTCCGCATCCGCCACCTCGGCTTCGCCACGGTCCGCGGCCGCTTCCACGACCTCTCCGGGACGGTGATCGTCGCGGCCGACGGCAGCTTCGAGGCGGAGGGCGCCGTCGAGGTCGCGTCGATCGACACCGGGGACGGCACGCGCGACGGGCGCCTGCGCGGCGAGGGCTTCTTCGACGCCGAGCGGTTCCCGCGGATCGTCTTCGCCGCCGTCCACGCCGCGCCGCGCGGCCTGGGGGCGTGGACGGTCGACGGCGAGCTGACGATGGGCGGCGAGACCCACCCGCTCTCGTTCCTGGCGTGGAAGCCGGTCGTCGACGACGACACCTTCGTCCTGCGCGCCGAGGCGTCGTTGAGCCGCCGGGCCCATGGGCTGGACTGGCCGGGCCTCAAGCAGGCCGGGCGCGCCGTCGTCGGCGACAACGTGGGGATCGACCTCGAGCTGGTCGGCCGCCGCGCCTAGCCCGCGGCCCGGGATACTCCGGGCCCTGTGCGCCCCGGGCCCGTCTGCACCTGCGTGACCCGCTCCGCCGCGCTGTCCCTGCTGCTGGCCGTCGCGCTCGCCGCGCCCGCCGGCGCCCACACCCTGCGCCGCGCGGCGACGCCGGTCATCGTGACCGCCGGCCCGGCGCTCGCGGGCTGCCCGGTCCCGCCGACCGCCCAGGTCGGCGCCGAGGTCGAGCCGCACGTCGCCGTCGACCCGTCGGACCCGCGGCGGATGGCCGTCGCCTGGCAGCAGGACCGCGCGACCGACGGGGCCGCGCGGGCGCTCGGGGTCGC
>JACRMD010000138.1 GCA_016215085.1 Solirubrobacterales bacterium
CGAGGTCGCCGCGGCGCCGTCGGCGGAGACGAACTCGGCGCTGGAGGCCGCCTGGGCGGCGGCCGGGGCCGACAGCAGGAGGGCCGCGGCGGCGGCGAGCAGGCGGAGCGGGCGGCGGGTCACCGCTCAGGAAACGTACGGCGAGGGCCCGCGCTTGCGGCGCCCTGCGACCCGGTCCTACGTGGCGACCGGCTCGGCCGTCACCGCCGCCGGCCCGAGGATCCGGGCCAGCTCGGCGCGCAGCGACGGCGTCGGCGCGACGCGGAAGTCCGGCCCCAGCTTGAGCTGGCGCGGGCCCTGCGAGGTGCGGATGTCGAGCACCACGTCGGACTCGCCGGTGTGGTTGCCGAAGACGTGCTTGAGCTCGTCGATGACCGAGGCCGGGAGGTTCGCGGCGTCGAGGATGAGCATCAGCGGCTCGGGCCCCTTGGCCTGCAGGACGGCCGTGGCCCGGGCGGCCTCGACCTCCTCCTTGGTCGGTTCGAACTTCTCGCAGGTCTGGACCTTGATGCTCAGCCCGCGGTCGTCGTTGCCCACGCGGCCGCGCACGACGACGATCTCGTCGACGCAGGCGACGGCCTCGTACTCCTCGAGCTGGCTGCCGAAGAAGATGAGCTCGACGGACCCCTCGAGGTCGTCGATGGTCGCGAACATCATCGTGTTGCCCGTGCGCGTCTTGAGCTTGCGCGCCTGGGTGATGATGCCGCCGGCGGTGATCCAGTCGCCGTCCTTGACCTTGGGCAGCTCGCTCAGCGGGCGGTCGACGGCGGCGTGCAGCGCCTCGCGGACCTCCTTGAGCGGATGCGTGGAGAGGAACAGGCCGATGGCGTCCTTCTCGTGGGCCAGCAGCTCGCCCTGCTCGAACTCCTCGGTCGGGATCGGCGGGTGGCTGGGCGCCGCGAAGGCCGCGGCCGCGCCGTTGGCATCGGCCCCACCGCCACCGCCGCCGCCCATCAGGTCGAAGATCGAGCCCTGGCCGATCTCGGCGTCCTGCTGGACCTTCTGGCCGGCCGACTGCGCCTGCTCGAGCACCTCGAGCATGCCCTTGCGGGTCGCGCCCGTGGAGCCGAAGGCCCCGCACTTGATCAGCGCCTCGATCGAGCGCTTGTTGACCGCCTTCGGGTCGACCCGCTCGCAGAAGTCCCACAGCGAGGTGAACGGGCCGCCCTCCTCGCGGGCGTTCTTGATGGCCTCGACCGCCGCGTAGCCGACGCCCTTGACCGCGTCGAGCCCGAAGCGGATGTTGCCTTCGACGACAACGAACTCGTGGTCGGACAGGTTGACGTCGGGCGGCAGGATCTCGATGCCCATCTCGTCGCACCGGGCGGCGAAGAACGGCACCTTGTCCTTGGTGTCCATGACCGAGCTGATCAGCGCGGCCATGTACTCGGCGGGGTAGTTGGCCTTCAGCCACGCCGTCCGGTAGGCGATCAGGGCGTAGCAGGCGGCGTGGGACTTGTTGAAGGAGTAGTCCGCGGACTTCTCGTTCGTCGCCCACAGCCAGTCGATGACGTTCGGCGAGACGCCGTTCTTGGCGCAGCCCTCGCGGAACATCGGCTCGAGCTTGGC
>JACRMD010000139.1 GCA_016215085.1 Solirubrobacterales bacterium
ACCAGCTCGGGCCGCGCGGCGGTGGGGGCGACGCGGGTGGCCCCGGCGTCGTAGTCGAGGTCGAAGCCGCCGGTCTCGTCGCCGAGCACGCCGACGTAGCCGGCGCCCATGTCGGCGCGCGCCGTGACGCACACGTCCTCGGGCACGAGCACCAGCAGGTGGCCGACGCCCAGCTGGGCGCGCAGCTCGACGCGCGGGGACTGCGCCCAGTCCAGCCGGCGCAGGTCGACCTCGAGCTCGCCCGCGCCCAGCTCGTAGCCCTTGTCGGGGATGGCGGAGACCGTCGCCGGGCGGAAGTGGCGCGAGCCGGCGCCGCCGTCGACGTCGATGTCGGCCGCGGCGACGACGCCGGCGGGCAGGGCGAGCACGAGCGCGGGGATCGCCAGCCAGCGGGCCTTGCGGGTGAAGGCGACGCCGACCATGGCGACGCCGAGCGCGATGACGATCGCCGCGACGATGGCGCCGCCGCCGGAGGCCGCGGCCCACGCGGCGCCGACGAACGCGACGCCGGCGGCCAGCACGGCGGCGATCACCAGCAGCGTCGCGCCGGCGATCCGCGACGCGGTCGGCGGCCGGCCCTCGCGGTCCTGCAGCAGCCGGTAGGCGACCCAGGACAGGATCCCGATGACGATGACCGTCGGGATCACGGGGCCCCAGAACCAGCTGAGGCCGTCGCCGAGCAGGACGAGGCCGGCGATGACGAGGATCACCGCGCCGAGCACCGTCAGCGTGCGCGACTGGCCCTCGGTGGCGGGGCGGCCGGTGCCGTCGTCCTCGGGGACGAAGGCCAGCGCCGCGGCGTAGGCGATCAGGCCGGTGCCGCCGAGGAACGTCAGGGCGACGGCGGCGATCCGGACGATCGTGACGTCGATGCCGAAGTACTTCGCCAGCCCGGCGCAGACGCCGCCGAGGACGCGGTCCTCGCGGGCGCGCAGGAACCGGCGGGGCGGAGGCGGCGCCTCGGTCGTCGGCGTGTCGTCCACCGACGGCGGTGCGGCGCCGCCCCCGCCGGCGAGCGGATCGCCCGAGGTGACGTCGGGGCGGTCCGGATCGGGGGAGTGGGGAGGGGTCTCGCTCATGCCAACGATGGTCGGGCGTGGAGGTCACGCGCGCCATGCGGGATGACCCTACGGGCCGTCGGGGATGACCCTCGCCCTAGAGTTCGGAACTCTGCTACCGTCGGCGCATGCCCTTGGTCGCCGACCAGGTCTTCGGCTCGCTGCTGGAGGCCGTGCTCACCGGGCGCTACGCGCCGGGCGAGAAGCTCCCCGGCCAGCGCGCGCTGGCCCCGGACCTCGGCGTGACGCTCTCCAGCGTCCGCGAGGCGCTCAAGCGCCTGGAGCAGATGGGGCTCGTCGACGTCCGCCACGGCGACGCGATGCGCGTGCGGCCGTGGCGCGAGCACGGCGGGCTCGACGTGCTCGTGCACGTGCTCTTCGCCGGCGGCGGCGTCGACGCGGCGGTGCTGCGCGACGTGCTCGACGCCCGCGCGCTGATGCTGCGCGAGGTCGCGGGCCTGGCGGCCGAGCGCGGGCGGCCCGAGCACGCGGCCCGGCTCGCCGAGCTGGCGGCCGGATTCGCGGCGGCCGGGGAGGACCGGCGCGCTACGGCGCTGATCGACCTGTCGTTCTTCACGGAGGTCGCGCGCGCGGCCGACAACGTCGTCTTCGACCTGATCCTCAACGCGATCCGCGGGATCTACCTCGAGCACCTCGACCTCGTGCCGGTGACCGTCCGCGCCGGCGAGCTCGCGCCGCTCTACGCGCGGGTGGCCGCGGCGGTGGCGGAGGGCGACGCCGCGACGGCCCGCGACGCCGCCTACGAGCTGGCCTGCCGGCAGCGGGAGCGGGTGCTGGGATGAGGGCCCGCGAGCGCCGTGCCTTCGAGGCGTTCACCACCGCGGTCGTCGCGCCCGCGCCGCCGCTGCCGCCCGTCGAGCAGACCGACGCCGCCCGCGCCTTCGCCGCCACGCTTGCCGCCTCGCCGCGCCTGCACCGCGCCGGGCTGCGGGCGCTCCTGCTGCTCGGCGGCGCGCGGCTGGCCGCCGTCAAGCCGCTGCGCGCGCTCGCCCAGCTGCACTACTACGGCGACGACGCGGTGATGCGGCGGCTGGGCTACGACGCCGACGAGGTGGTGGCCCGGGCGGCCGCCGCGGCCCACCGCGGCGAGGGCGTCGCCGCCGGAGGCCGGCCGTGAGGCGCCTGGTCGCCGACGCGTGCGTGATCGGCTCCGGGGCGGGCGGCGCGCCCGCCGCCAAGGAGCTCGCCGAGGCGGGCCTGCGGGTCGTCGTCCTCGAGGAGGGCGAGTGGCAGGACCACCGCACGTTCACCGCGCGCCCGCGCGAGATGACCGCGCGCCTGTACCGCGACGCCGGCCAGTTGGCGACGGTCGGCACGCCGCCGATCATGCTGCCGCTGGGCCGCGCGGTCGGCGGCACGACGGTCGTCAACTCGGGCACGTGCTTCCGCACGCCCGACCGCGTGCTGGCGCGCTGGCGCGCCGAGCACGGCCTGGAGGACCTAACGCCGCAGGCGCTGGCGCCGGTGTTCGACCGCGTCGAGGACACGATCGGCGTCGCGCGGGTGCCCGCCGACCTGGCGGGCGGCAACGCCGCGGTCGTCCGCCGCGGCGCCGAGGCGCTGGGCGTCTCGGGCGACTTCCTGCTGCGCAACGCGCGCGGCTGCGTGGGCAGCGGGGTCTGCGCGTTCGGCTGCCCGTCGGGCGCCAAGCAGCACATGGGCGCCACCTACGCGCGGCTCGCGGTCGAGGCCGGCGCCGAGGTCGTCACGGGCGCGCGCGTGCGCGAGGTGGTCGTCGAGCGGGGCGCGGTGCGCGAGGCCGTCGCCGACGGCGTCCGGGTCCGCGCGCCGCTGGTCGTGGTCGCCGCCGGCACGCTGCTCACGCCCGGCCTGCTGCGCCGCAGCGGCATCCGCTCGCCGGCCCTCGGCCGCAACCTCACCATCCACCCGGCGAGCGCGGCGCGCGCGGTGATGGACGAGGACGTCGACCCGTGGCGCGGCGTGCCGCAGAGCTACTACGTCGACGAGCTCGCCGAGGACGGCATCATGCTCGAGGGCATCGCGGGCCCGCCCGACCAGGCGGCGATGGCGACGCCCGGTCGCGGCGACCTGCACCGCGAGCGGATGCTCGCCGTCCGGCGCACCGCGTCCTTCGGCGTGATGGTCAGCGACGGCGCCACCGGCAGCGTCCGCGAGGTGCTCGGCCGCCCGCTCGTGCGCTACGACCTGCACCCGCGCGACGCCGAGCGCTTCCGCCGCGGCTTCGAGCTGCTGGCGCGGATCTTCTTCGCCGCCGGCGCCCGCGAGGTGCTCGTGCCGCTGGGCGGCGTCCCGCCGCTGCGCGACGGGGACACGTCGCCGCTGCGCGACCGCGTCGTGCGCCCCCGCGACGTGCAGGCGATGGCGTTCCACCCACTGGGTACCGCGCGCATGGGCACCGACCCCGCGCGCTCGGTCGTCGGCTCCGACCTCCAGGTCCACGGTGTCCGCGGCCTGCACGTCGCCGACGGGTCGGTCGTGCCGACCTCGCCGGGCGTCAACCCGCAGGTGACGATCATGGCGCTGGCGACGCGCATGGCGCACGCGCTGGCCGGTGGCCGGCTCGCTACCGCCTGATCGCCTTCTTCACGTAGCTCGACGCCTGGTTGCGGCGCACGTCGGCCGCGATCAGCGCGACGCCGATGCGGGCGTTGCGCGAGCGGGCCAGCGTGCGGCGCGCGGAGGTGCCGAGCTTGACGGTGACCTGCAGCGTGCCCGCCTGGCGGAAGGCCAGGGGGGTCGGCCCGAACTTGATGAGCTTGCGCGAGTGCCTGCCCTCGGGCTTCCTGGCGCCCTTCCTGACGAAGCGAAAGCCGGGGCGCACGGCGGCGCCCAGCGCGACGACGCTCGGCTCGTCGCTGGCGACCTCGAGGCGCAGCGAGCCGGTGCGGCCGATCTGCGTCAGGCGCGAGAGCACGCGGACGGTGACCTTCGGCGCGGCGGCGTCGACGACGACGGGTCCGCCGCCGGCGCCCGTGCCGGCACCGCCCGCCGTGCCGCCCGCGCCACCGGCTCCGCCCGCACCGCCGGCCGCCCCGGGCAGCACCTGCAGCAGCTGGTCGAGCGTCTCGGTCGGCAGCGCCCCGGTCACGCCGCCGAGGACGTCGTCGACGGCGCCCTGCAGCGTTCCGGTGACGGTCCCCTCGACGCCGGTCACGACGCCACCGACCGTGCCGGTCACGCCCGTCACGGTCCCGCCGCCCGCGGGCAGCGTGGAGCCGACGGTCTCACCGATCTGCTCGACCGTGTCGCCGATGCCCGGGAGGGGCAGCGGCACGGGCAGCTGCGCCTGCGCGGCGGCGGGGGTCGCGAGCGCCAGCGCGGCGCCCGCGAGAACGACCTTGGACTTCACTTCGCAACTTCCCCTTCTTGCGATGGCGGCGGAACCCTGGCGTCCTCCCGCTCAGCCCTGCGGACGAGATGACTACCCGCTGCTGCGGATGTCCTCCATACACTCCGGACGGATGATCGACCGCGCCGCCGCCCTCTCCGCCCTGGCCGGCGACGCGTTCGACGTCGTGGTCGTCGGCGGCGGGATCACGGGGGCGGGCTGCGCGCTGGACGCCGCCACGCGCGGCTACAGCGTCGCCCTGGTCGAGCGCCACGACTTCGCCTCGGGCACCTCCAGCCGCTCGAGCAAGCTCGTGCACGGCGGCCTGCGCTACCTGCAGAACTTCGACCTCGGCCTGGTCCGCGAGGCCCTGCTCGAGCGCCAGCTGATGGTCGCCCTGGCCCCGCACCTGGTCAAGCCGCTGCCGCTGGTCGTGCCCGCCTTCGACGGCGCGCGGCTCGACCGCCTGGTCGGCGTCGGCCTCAACCTCTACGACGTCATGGCGGTCGACAAGCTGCGCGGCCGCCGCGGCCGCCGCAACGGCGGCGACGAGTCGTGGGCGCCGGACCGCCACCGGATCATCTCCGGCGAGGAGGTCGCCGAGGGGCTGCCGGCGCTCGCCGCCCGCGAGCCGACGTCGGGCTACCTCTTCTACGACTGCCAGACCGACGACAGCCGGCTCGTGCTCACCGTCCTCGGCGAGGCCGAGCGCTTCGGCGCGGTCTGCGCCAACGGCGTCGAGGTCACCGAGCTGCTGGAGGAGGGCGGCCGCGCCCGCGGCGTGCGCTGCGTGGACGGCGAGACCGGCGAGACGTTCGCCGTGCGCGCCCAGAACGTCATCAACGCCACCGGCGTGTGGGCCGACCGGCTGCGCCCCGAGGAGCTCCACGACGAGGCCGAGGTGCCGGTGATCCGGCCCAGCCGGGGCACGCACCTGACCTTCAGCCACGAGGACCTGCCGCTCGTGCAGGGCGCGATCGTGCCCGCCGGCGGCGGACGGTCGATCTTCGCGCTGCCGTGGCTGGGCGGCACGCTGGTCGGCACCACGGACAACGACTACGACGCCGACGACCTCGACCACGTCAGGCCCGCCGAGGCCGACGTCGAGTACCTGCTCGAGGCCGTCAACGGCTTCTTCGCCACCGAGCTGACCGCGTCGGACATCACCGGCGCCTTCGCCGGCGTGCGCCCGCTGATCTCCACCGGCGACCCGAAGAAGTCGGTGGACATCTCGCGCAAGGCCGAGCTCTACGAGACCTCCAGCGGCATGGTGACCATCACGGGCGGCAAGCTCACGACCTGGCGGCGGATGGCGAAGATGACGGTCGACCGGATCGTCGAGCGCGAGGCGCGCGACGCGCCGTGCCGCACGCACGAGATCCCGCTCGGCGAGGCGGTCGAGGCCGGCGACCTGCCGCGCGTCGAGGGCGTCCCCGAGGACAGCTACCAGCGGCTGGCCGACCGCTACGGCCACGCAGCCCACGACGTGCTGGCGGTCGCGGCCGAGCGCGGCGAGCTGGCCCAGCCGATCGTCGCGGGCCGGCCCGACCTGCTGGCCGAGGCCGTCCACGCCGCGCGGCGCGAGCAGGCCCGGACGGTCGGGGACGTGCTGCTGCGCCGCACCCGCCTGGGGCTGCTCGCGGCCCGCGACGTCACCGCCGGCGGCGGCGCGGCGGCCCGGCGCGTGGCCGCCGCGATGGCGGCCGACCGCGGCTGGGACGAGGCCGCCGTCGACCGCGAGGTCGCCGCGTTCCTGGACGAGGCCGGCGCCGAAGGCATCGTCACCGGCTGACATCCTGACCGGAACTTCCCGGCAAGCGCCGGGTTCGTCGCACCGAGTCACTCCGTACCCCGTTCGCAGGAGCCCCGCCCCAACCCATGCGCCGCCGCCTGGCCACGCTCGCCGTCCTCACCGCCGCCCTGTCGCCGGCGGCGCCCGCGCACGCCGGCTTCTTCCCCGGGGACCCGATCGACGGTCCGAGCGCCGACGTCCGGTCGCTGGGCGACCTCGACGTCGCCCGCGACGGCTCCGGCGCCGTGGCCTACCTGCGCCGCGACGGCGGGGCCGACCACGTCTTCGTCTCGCGCGTCGTCAACGGCAGCTTCCAGCCGCCCGAGCGCGTCGACGCGGGGCTGGACGCCCCGAGCGCGCAGCCGGTCGTCGCCGCCTCCGACGGCGGGCGGGTCGTCATCGTCTACATCAACGCCGGCAACGCGTGGGCGACGGTCTGGGCCGCGGGCGCGCCCGGCTGGAGCACGCCGCAGCAGCTCGCCGCGGGAGCGTCGGCGTCGAGCCCGTCGGTCTACATGTCGATCAACGGCGTGGCCTACACGACCTTCACCACCGGCGGCGACGTGCGCGCCGCGCGGCTGGACCGCGGGCAGACGCAGTTCCAGCTGCTCGGCGCCCCGCTGGACATCGACCCGGGCGCCGACGCCGGCGGCGGCAACTCGCGCTCGCGCGTCGCGGTCTCGGCCGACGGCACGGCCCTGGCGGTGTGGGGCGAGGGCGGCCACGTCGTCGCGCGGCGCCTCTTCAACCTCAACCTCTCGGCCGCCCCGCAGGACCTCACGCTGCCGTCGCTGGAGGACCGGCCCGGCGGCAACGCCGACCTTCCCGACGTCGACATCGAGGACGACTCGAGCTTCGCCTGGGTGACCTTCCGCCAGCAGTTCACCGACGGCGGCCGCACCCAGACGCGCGCGCTGGCGCGGCGGCTGCGCGGCTCGCGCTTCGAGGACGCCACGGTCGTCGACGGCCAGGCCTGGGGCGCCGACGGCGTCGACACGCTCGACGTCGAGCTCAACGGCCGCGGCGACGGCCTCGCGTCGGCGGGCCTGGCCGGCACCGGCGCCGCCAACGTCGCGATCCTCAAGCGCGACGTCTTCAACCCCGGCTCCACCGTCGGCGGCGGCGAGGGCGTCGCGCCCGCGCCGGTCGGGACGATCTCCGAGACGCTGGACCGCGTCGTCGGGTGGATCCAGGGCCCGGCGTCGACGGCCACCGTGCAGGCGCGGTTCTTCGACGACAAGGCCGCGGCCAGCACGCTGCCGGTCCCGAGCGCGCCCGCGGCGCTCAGCAACCCCGGCTTCGGCGCGGTCGTGCCGACCGGCGGCCTGGACGTCGCGGCCAACCGCGCCGGCGACGTGCTGCTCGTCTTCCTCCAGGAGAACGAGGAGGGCCGCCGCCTGGTCGCCGCGACCTACGACCGGCCGCCCGGCGCGTTCTCGGGCAACACGACCACGCGCTGGCGCGGCTACGCGCGGCCGCCTCTGGCCTGGGGGCAGGCCTTCGAGCTGTGGGGCCCGCTGACCTACCGCGTCGAGGTCGACGGCGTCGCCGTGGGCGAGACCCAGGACACGAAGCTCACGCCGCTGAACCCGGTGGCCGACGGCGAGCACCGCTGGCGCGTCGTGGCGACCGACCGGCGCGGCCAGACGGCGGCGACGAAGACGCGGCTGCTGCGCGTGGACGCGACCCCGCCGACGCTCGAGTTCACGGTCAAGCGGCGCAAGGGCCGCGTCGCCGAGCTGTCGATCACCGCGGGCGACGTCATCCCGCCCAGCGGCAAGGCCTCCGGCCTCAAGACGCTGAAGGCCGACTTCGGCGACGGCACCGGCAACCAGCTGCTGAAGGCCAAGAAGGCCTCGCACCGCTACGGCCGCGGCGGGACCTACACGATCCGCGTCTCGGCGACCGACAGGGCCGGCAACGCGGTCGCGCTCACCGAGCGCGTGCGGATCAAGCGGAAGTGACGCTGCAGCGGCTCACCGCCTCCGGCGGCCGCAGCGCCCGCGACCTGGTCGAGGGCCTGCGCCTGCGGGAGGGGGTGGGCGGCCGGCCCCGCGTCGCCGCGGTGATGATCGCCTCCGCCGACGGCCGCGCCGCCGTCGCGGGGCGCTCGACGCCGCTCGGGCACCCCGACGACCGGGCGCTGCTGCGCGAGCTGCGCGCGCAGGCCGACGTCGTGCTCGTCGGGACGGGCACGCTGGCCGCCGAGCGGTACGGGTCGCTGCTGGACCCCGACCAGCGCGCGCGGCGCAAGGCGCTCGGGCTGCCCGAGCATCCGCCGGTGGCCACCATCTCGCGCGCGATGGACGTGCCCGACGTCCCGCTGCTGCACGAGGGCGTCGAGGTGCTGGCCTTCACCGAGTCCGACCGCCGGCCGCCGCGGGGCGTCACCGCGGTGCGGCTCGAGCGCGTCGACCTCCCGGCGGTGCTCGCCGAGCTCGGCCGCCGCGGGCTCCTGGGCGTCACCTGCGAGGGCGGCCCGGGACTGCTGCGCGAGGTCGCCGCCCAGGGCTGCCTCGACGACCTGCTGCTCACCGTGGCGCCGCTGCTGGCCGGCGGCGACGAGCCCTCGATCCTCGCCGGCGCCGCGCTCGGCCCGGTGCGGCTGCGGCTGGCCGAGGTCCACCGCGCCGACGACCACCTCTTCCTGCACTACCGTCCCGCCGCGTGAACCTCCGCGGCCGCGTGCTGGACCGGCGCCCCCTGCTCATGGGGATCGTCAACGCCAACCCCGACTCGTTCTCGGACCGCGTGCGCCGCGCGACGCTCGACGACCAGGTCGCCCACGCGCTGGTGCTGGTGGCGGCGGGCGCGGACCTCATCGACGTCGGCGGCGAGTCCGGCGTGACCTACACCGGCGTCTCGGACGCCGAGGTCGAGATCGGGCGCGTGGTGCCGCTGGTGGAGCGGCTCGTCGCCGAGGACGTCGTCGTCTCGGTCGACACCTGGAAGCCCGAGGTCGCCGACGCGGCGCTGGCCGCCGGCGCGCACCTGCTCAACGACGTCTCGGGGCTGCACGACGTCGCGCTGGCCGACGCCGCCGCCCGCCACGGGGCGGCGCTCGTCGTGATGCACACGCGCGCGGCGCCCAAGCAGGAGCGCTTCCACGACTACGGCGGGGACGTGGTCGGCGACGTGGTCGCGTTCCTCGCGGAGCGCGCGGCGCTGGCGCGGGAGCGGGGGGTGGGGACGATCGTGCTCGACCCCGGCCCGGACTTCGCCAAGACGCCCGCCGAGACCGTCGAGGTCCTGCGCGCGATCGACCGGATCGGGGAGCCGTGGCTGGCGGCGATCTCCAACAAGTACTTCCTCGGCGCCATCACCGGCCGGGCCCCGGACGAGCGGCTGCCGGCGACGCTGGCGGCGCTCGGCTGGGCCGCCGACCACGGCGCGGCGATCGTCCGCGTGCACGACGTCGCCGCCGCGCGCGACTACCTGGCGGTGCGCGCCGTGCTCGCCGGCGAGGCGCCGATGCCGGCCTTCGATCAGGACGATGACCGGCTCAAGTGGATCCGGGTGGACGGCGGGTAGCCTGTCCTCCATGAGGCTGTTCATCGACACCGGGTCCGTCCGCGAGGTCGAGGAGATCGCCGCCTGGGGCGTCCTCTCCGGGGCCACCACCAATCCCTCGCTTCTGGCCAAGGAGGAGGGCGATCCCGGGGACGCGATCAAGCGCATCTGCGAGATCGTCAACGGGCCGGTGTCGGCCGAGGTCACCTCGCGTGACCCGCGGGAGATGGTCCGCGAGGGCCGCGCGCTGCGCACCCTGCACGAGCACATCGTGGTCAAGGTCCCGTTCTCGCCGGCCGGCCTCACCGCCACCCGCGAGCTGGTCGCCGACGGCCATCCGGTGAACATGACGCTCGTGTTCTCGGCCAACCAGGCGCTGCTGGCCGCCGCCGCGGGCGCGACCTACATCTCGTGCTTCATGGGCCGCCTCGACGACATCTCGGTGGACTCCGCCGCCGTGCTCGGGGAGATCGTCGACGCGCTGCGCCCGGGCGGCACCACGTCGCAGGTCCTGGCCGCCTCGCTGCGCAACCCCATGCACGTGGTCACCGCCGCGACCATCGGCTGCGAGGTGTCGACCATCCCCTACAAGGTGTTCCAGGGGATGCTCCCGCACCCGCTCACCACGGCCGGCATCGAGCGGTTCGAGGCCGACTGGCAGCAGGACCCGCGGTTCGCCGAGTGGCTGGGCGGGCTCGTGTCCGGCCAGCCCGTCCGCTAGCTTTCGGAGCGTAGTCGCCGGCCGCTGTCGCAACGCGGCCGGACGCCCACCGACACGTTCCCCATCCAGGAGGTCCCCATCATGGCCGTGCTCACCCGCTCCGCGCTCGAGGACAGCCCCCTCGCCGACCTGCACGCCCTCGCCTCGGAGCTCGGCCTCGACGGCTTCCGCCGTCTGCGCAAGGCCGACCTCGTCGACGCGATCCTCGACCGGCAGGAGGGCGCCGAGGACGGCGCCGCCGCCGTCGCGGAGGAGGGCGAGGAGGAGGCCAAGCCGCGCCGCCGCCGTGGCGCCCGCGGCGGCCGCGCCCGCAAGCGCGAGGACGAGGAGGAGGAGGCCACCGAGGAGCCCGCGGCCGTCGTCGCCGAGGATGGCGTCACCGACGAGGGCGCCGGCGAGGACGAGGAGGAGGAGCGCCCGGCGCGCCGCCGCGGCGGCCGCGGCCGGCGCGGCGCCGAGAAGGCCGAGCGGGCCGAGGCCGGCGAGGAGCGCGTCGTCGAGGGCACGGTCGAGCTGCTGCCCAACGGCTCGGGCTTCCTGCGCGTCTCGCCCCCCGAGCCCTCCGACGACGACGTCTACATCTCCGCCGCCCAGGTCCGCCGCTGCGAGCTCGTCTCGGGCGACCAGGTCGGCGGCCCGGTGCGCGAGCCGCGGCGCTCGGAGCGCTACCCGTCGCTGATCCGCATCGACACCATCAACGGCCGCCCGGCCGACGAGGTGGCCGAGGGCACGCACTTCGACGACCTGCCGTGCACGCTGCCCACCGAGCGGCTGGCGCTCGGCTCCGACGACCCGACGCTCAAGGCCATCGAGTGGCTGACCCCGCTGGGCCGCGGCTCGCGGGCGACGATCGTCGGCGCCGAGCACAGCGGCAAGTCCGAGGCGCTCAAGCGGCTCGCCGGCGTGCTGGCCGAGCAGGAGGGCCTCGAGGTCCACGTCGTCCTCGCCGGGGTGCGCCCGGAGGAGTGCGCCGAGTGGCGCAGCGGCCCGGTCGAGCCGGTCGCGGCGCTGTCGCTGGCCGCCTCGCCCGACGCGCAGGCCCAGGCGGTCGAGCGCGCGGTCGACACCGCCAAGCGCATCACCGCCCGCGGCGGCGACGTCGTCGTGCTCGTCGACGGGCTCGACGGCCTGCCGCCGCACCTCGCGCGCCGCACGCTGGCCGCCGCGCGCAACATCGTCGACGGCGGGTCGCTGACCATCGTCGGCACCGCGTCCGCGCCGGTCGGCGGCGAGACCACGGTCATCGCCCTGGACCGCACGCTCACGCGCACGGGCCGCTTCCCGGCGCTGGACCTCGTCGCCAGCGGGACGATCCGCCCCGAGCTCCTCGTGGGCGAGGCGGGCGCCGCGGCGATCGCCGAGGCGCGCGGCGCCG
>JACRMD010000140.1 GCA_016215085.1 Solirubrobacterales bacterium
CGCCCGACGGCGCGCCGCCCGCGGCGGGCTCGGCCTCGGACGGCACGGGCCGCGCGGCGGGGCGCCGCGCGCGCGGGCCCGCGGTGTCGCCGCCCGCGGCCTGCGCGACGTCGTCGGAGAGGCCGTCGACGACCGCCGCGAAGACGGCGTCGAAGGCGGCGAGGTGGTCGCGCGAGGTGACGAAGGAGAGGCGGGCGGCCCAGTAGAGGCGGTCGCGCTCGCCCACGCCCACCAGCTCCGCCGCCCGCGCGAACGTGGCGGAGCGATCCGGCGTCACCGCGAGCCCGGCGGCGCGCAGCGACCGGCCGAGCGCGACGGCGGCCAGCGGCGCGTCGCGGGCGAGCGCGCGGGAGAAGGTGGTCGAGGGCGTGGCGGTCACGCGGTCCCTCCCACCAGCCGGCCGAGCCCCGCGGCCCGGGCGGCCTCCTGGTCCTCGCGGTACTTCAGGACCGTGCCGAGCGTGCGCTGTGCGGCCTCCTCATCCAGCCGCTCGGCGCCGAGCAGCTCCAGCGCCGCGACCCAGTCGATGCCCTCGGCGATGCCCGGCGGCTTCTGCACGTCGGCGGCGCGCAGGCGGCCGAGCGCGGCGACGACGTCGCCGGCCAGCTCGCGTGAGCTGCCGGGCACGCGGCGGCGGACGATCTCGACCTCGCGCTCGGGCGAGGGGTAGTCGATCCAGTGGTAGAGGCAGCGACGCTTGAGCGCGTCGTGCAGGTCGCGCGTCCGGTTCGAGGTCAGCACGACGGCCGGCGGCACCGCGGCGCGGATCGTCCCCAGCTCCGGCACGGTCACGGCGGCCTCGGCGAGCACCTCGAGCAGGAAGGCCTCGAAGTCGTGGTCGGCGCGGTCGAGCTCGTCGACCAGCAGCACGGCGGGCAGGGGCCCCGGGTACTCGATGGCCTCGAGCACCGGGCGGCGCAGCAGGTAGTCCTCGGCGAAGAGGTCCTCCTCGGCGAGCTCAGCGCCGCCGGCCTCGGCGAGCCGGACCCGCAGGAGCTGGCGCGGGTAGTTCCACTCGTACAGCGCCTCGGAGCTGTCCATGCCCTCGTAGCACTGCAGCCGGATCAGCGGCGTGCCCAGCGCGTCGGCCATCGCTCGCGCGGCCTCGGTCTTGCCCACGCCGGCCTCGCCCTCGAGCAGCAGCGGCTGGGGCAGGCGCAGCGACAGGAACATCGCGGTCGCGAGCCCCTCGTCGGCGAGGTAGTCGGCGCCGTCGAGGAGCGTCGCCAGCGTGCCGGCGTCGGGCAGGCGCTCGACCAGCGCGGCGGGCGCCCCGGCGCGGGCGCGGTGGGTCACGCGCCCACCACCGCCCGGTAGTCCTCCCACGTGTCGACGTCGCGCGGGACGGTCCCCGGCACCGGCACCTCGACGACCTCGTGCGCGCGCCGCTCCAGCAGCTTCCACACCGCCTTGTCGCCGTGCAGCGCGGCGAGCTCGCCGAACGCCGGGCGCCCGAAGGCGAAGGGGTGCCCCACGCCGTCGTCGTAGCGGCAGACGGCCAGCGGTGCGTCGCCGCGGCCGGCGAGCAGCGCGCGCACCGAGGACGCCGTCACGCCCGGCTGGTCGCCGAGGAGCAGCACGAGCACGTCGCAGCGCGGGTCGCGCGCGCCGACGGCCACGGCGATCGAGGACGAGCAGCCGGTGCCGTAGGCGTCGTTGACCACCACCTCGGCACCGGAGAGGTCGACCCGCGCGCGCACCTCGTCGACGGCGCCGCCCAGCGCGACGACGAGCTGGTCGAAGTCGCAGGCGCGGGCCGTGCCCAGGACCCAGTCCAGCAGCGTCGCGGAGCGGTAGGGCAGCAGCTGCTTGGGCTGGCCGAGCCGCGACGAGCCGCCGGCGGCGAGCACCAGCCCGGTGACGAACGGCGCGCTCACGTCGCCCGGGCCAGCCAGGCGTCGCGGCAGCCCTCGCAGCAGAAGAAGGCGCCGCCGGCCGTGGGCGTGGACGGGGTCACGGCGACCGTCATGCCGCACACGGGGTCGGTGGCCTCGCGTGGCGCCCGGGACGGTGGGCGTGGAGCGGAGGCCGAGGGCGGGGTGACCGCGAGCGGCGGGGCCGGCGCGACGGCGGGCACCACCGGCGCGCGCCGCAGCGCCACGACCTCAGCGAGGATCGACAGCGCGATCTCGGCGGGCGTCCGCGCCCCGAGGCGCGCGGGCGCGTCGCGATCGTCGTCGATGACGGCGTCGCGACGGGCGCGACGACTCGCGCCGCCTTGCGCGCCGTTCGCGCGCGCGAGCCCAAGAAGCTTGTACTCGCCGTGCCCGTGGCGCCGCCCGATACGCTCGACTCGCTGCATCGGGAAGTCGGCGGTCGCGCCGAGCCGCGCCTCGAAGCCCAGCGGCGCGGCGAGCTCGGCGAACGCCCGTGCCACCGGCGACTCGCCCGCGACCGCCACGCGCGGCGCGGGCAGGTGCGGCTCGAGGAAGAGCTCGAGCGCGCCGCCGCTCAGGCACGGGTTGGCCACCACCACGGCGCCCTCCTCGTCGCTGGGCCCGTCGGCCTCACCCGGGAGGATCCGCAGCAGCACGGGCTCGCCGGTCTCGAGCACCCGCAGCGCCTGCAGCCGCACGGTCGCGTCCGCGCACGAGCCGCCCACGAAGCCGTGGATCGTCCCGTCGCCGAGCACGACCGCGCGGTCGCCGGGCCGCGCGCTGGTGGGCGCGACGCAGCGCACGACGGTCGCCTCGACGAACGCGACGCCGGCGGCCTCGAAGTCCGCGGCGCTCGGGCTCACTGCGGCGGCCTCGTCGTGCCGTGCTGGATGGCCTCCCAGACGCGCGCCGGCGTCACCGGCATGTCGACGTGGCGCACCCCGAAGGGCTCGAGCGCGTCGACCACCGCGTTGACCACCGCCGGTGGCGACCCGACGTTGGAGGACTCGCCGACCCCCTTCGCCCCGATCGGGTGGTGCGGCGACGGCGTGACCGTCTCGCCGAGCTCCCAGTCGGGCACCTCCATCGACGACGGCACGAGGTAGTCCATGAACGAGCCCGACAGGCAGTTGCCCTGGTCGTCGAAGGCGATGTGCTGCATGAGCGCGATGCCCACGCCCTCGGCGAGGCCGCCGTGGACCTGGCCTTCGACGATCATGGGGTTGATCCGCACGCCGCAGTCGTCGACGGCGATGAAGCGCCGGATCTTCACCTCGCCCGTGCCCGGGTCGACGTCGACCACGCAGATGTAGGCGCCGCACGGGTACGTCAGGTTCGGCGGGTCGTAGACCGCCTCGGCGTCGAGGTGGCCCTCGACGCCCTCGGGCAGCGTCAGCGTCCCGTGCGCGGCGAACGCCGCCTCCTGGATCGTCTGGCCCTTCTCCGGGTCGCCCTTGACGAACCAGCGCCCGCGCTCCCATTCGAGGTCGTCGGGGGAGACCTCCAGCGCCGCGGACGCGATCAGCCGCGCCTTGTCGCGGATCTTGCGCGACACCATCGCGGTCGCCGCCCCCGACACCGGCGTCGAGCGGCTGCCGTAGGTGCCCAGGCCGAAGGGCGTCTGGTCGGTGTCGCCGTGGACGACCTCGACGTCCTCGGGCGGGATGCCGAGCTCCTCGGCGACGATCTGGGCGAAGGTCGTCTCGTGGCCCTGGCCCTGGGTCTTGACCGAGATCCGCAGCACCGCCTTGCCGGTCGGGTGCACGCGCAGCTCCGCGCCGTCGGCCATGCCGAGGCCGGCGATGTCCATGTCCTTCTTCGGCCCGGCACCGACCGTCTCGGTGAAGAACGAGCAGCCGATGCCCATGTACTCGCCGCGGGCGCGCTTCTCGGCCTGCTCCTTGCGCAGCTCGTCGTATCCGGCGATCCGCAGCGCCTCGTTCATGGTCGCCGCGTAGTCGCCCGAGTCGTAGACCCAGCCGGTCCTGGTGGTGTAGGGGAACTGCTCCTTCTTGATGAAGTTCTTCATGCGCAGCTCCACCGGGTCGATCTCCAGCTCGTCGGCGAGCAGGTCGACCATGCGCTCCACGAGGTACGCCGCCTCGGTGACGCGGAACGAGCAGCGGTAGGCCACGCCGCCCGGGGCCTTGTTGGTGTACACGCCCTTGACGGTGCAGTACGCCGCCTCGAGGTCGTAGGAGCCGGTGAAGATGTGGAAGAACCCGGCGGGGTACTTCGACGGCTGCGCGGTGGCGTTGAACGCGCCGTGGTCGGCGAGCACGTCCACGCGCAGCGCGCGGATCTTTCCGTCGCGGTCGGCGGCGATCCGCCCCCGCATCAGGTAGTCGCGGGCGAACCCGGTCGAGGTGAGGTTCTCGGTGCGGTCCTCCATCCACTTGACCGGCTTGCCGGTGACGATCGAGCCGACGATCGCGCAGACGTAGCCCGGGTAGATGGGGACCTTGTTGCCGAAGCCGCCGCCGATGTCCGGGGCGATGACCTGGATCTTGTGCTCGGGCAGCCCGGCGACCAGGGCGTACAACGTGCGGTGCGCGTGGGGCGCCTGCGTGGTGCACCACAGCCGCAGCTTGCCGGTCACCGCGTCGTAGTCGGCCACCGCGCCGCAGGTCTCCAGCGGCGCGGGGTGCACGCGCTGGAACGGGATCTCCTGGGTGACGAGGGTGACGTCGGCGTCCTCGAAGACGCGGTCGCACTCCTCCTCGCTGCCGGCCTCCCAATCGAAAATGTGGTTGTCGGACTTGCCGTCCTTGTCGTCGCGGATGACCGGGGCGCCGGCGTCGAGCGCCGTGCGCGGGTCGACCACGACCGGCAGCGGCTCGTAGTCGACGTCGATGAGCTCGAGCGCGTCGCGGGCGGCGTACTCGTCGTCGGCGATGACGAACGCGACCTCCTGGCCCTGGAAGCGGACCTTGTCGGTGGCCAGCACCGCCTGCGTGTCGGCCGACAGGGTCGGCATCCACGCCAGCCCCTGGGCCTCGAGGTCCTTGCCGGTGATGACCGCGCGGACCTTCGGGTGCTGCTGCGCCGCCGAGGTGTCGATCGACGTGATGCGCGCGTGGGCCAGCGGCGAGCGCAGGACCGCGCCGTGCAGCATCCCCGGCAGCGTGACGTCGTCGACGTAGTGCCCCTGCCCGCGGATGAAGCGCGGGTCCTCCTTGCGCTTGAGCCGGCCGAACCCCGTCGGCCGCTCGGTGGTGCCGGCCATCAGGCGGTCACCTCCTCGCCGTGCTCGGCGGCCCAGCGGACCGACTTGATGATGTTCTTGTAGCCCGTGCAGCGGCAGATCTGCCCGGAGATCGCCACCCGGATCTCGTCGTCGGTCGGGTTCGGGTTGCTGTCGAGCAGGGCCCGGGCCGTGAGCATCATGCCCGGCGTGCAGAAGCCGCACTGCAGGCCGTGCTCCTCCATGAAGCCCTGCTGCACCGGGTCGAGGTGGCCGTCGCGCTCGAGGCCCTCGACCGTGCGGACCTCGTGGCCCTCGGCCATCGCGGCGAGCATGGTGCAGGACTTGACCGGCTCGCCGTCCACCAGGACCACGCACGCCCCGCAGTTGGAGGTGTCGCAACCCCAGTGGGTGCCCTTCATCCCGAGGTTGTCGCGCAGGAAGTGCACGAGCAGCGTGCGCGGCTCGGCCTCGGCCGTGCGCGGCTCGCCGTTGACGGTGATGGTGATCTGCACGTCGTCGCTCCTCAGCTCGCCAGGGCGCGCTCGGCGGCGCGGCGCAGCGCTCGGTGGGTCAGCTCCTGCGCCAGGTGGCGCTTGTAGTCGGCGGGACCGCGCTGGTCCGTGGCGGGGTTGCAGTCCTCGGCGGCCAGCGCCGCGGCCTCGGCGAAGGCCTCCTCCGAGGGCGGCCGGCCGATCAGCGCCTGCTCGGCGCGCGTCGAGCGGATGCCCGTGGGGTTCACGGCGCTCAGCGCGATGCCGGCGGCGCCGACGTTCGCGCCGTCCAGCCACAGCGCCACGCCCGACGCCGCCGTCGCCCAGTCGCCCGTGCGCCGCTTGACCTTCTCGTAGGCGCTGCCGCCGTGCTCGCGGATCGGGACGCGCACCTCGACGAGCATCTCGGCGTCGCCGACGGCGGTCTCGTAGGGCCCCTCGTGGAAGTCCTCCATGGTCACCACCCGCTCGCCGCCGCTGCCGCGGATGACCGTCACGGCGCCCAGCGCGGCGAAGACGGCGCTGAGGTCCTCCGACGGGTCGGCCTGGCAGAGCGCGCCGCCGACCGTGCCCCGGTTGCGCACGGGCGGGTCGGCGATGAGCTCCTCGGCCTCGCGCACGATCGGGTAGTGGCGGGCGAGGACCTCGGAGGCGAGCACGTCGCGGTGGCGGGTCAGCGCGCCGATGCGCACCAAGCCGCCCTCCTCGCGGATGTAGTTGAGCTCGGACTCGAGCGGGTTGATGTCGATGAGGTGCTCGGGCGTCGCGAGGCGCAGCTTCATCATCGGCAGCAGCGAGTGGCCGCCGGCGACCAGCCGGGCCTCCGGGCCGAGCCGCTCCAGCAGCGCGATGGCCTCGTCGACGGACGATGCGCGCGCGTAGTCGAAGGGCGCAGGGACCTGCATGCTCCACCTCTCCTCGGGGTTGGCCGCGCCACTGTCCCACGCGCCTGACCAATCCGTCCGGCGTCCATAAGCGATCGGTTATGGTCGGGCCGAGGTGACGTTTGCGCAGCTCCGCTCGTTCGCCACCGTGGCCCGGCTGGGCTCGGTGAGCGCGGCGGCCGAGGCGCTCGGGGTCAGCGAGCCCGCCGTCTCGTCCGCGGTCGCGTCCCTGCGACGCGACCTCGGCGACGCGCTGTTCGTTCGCGCCGGCCACGGCATCCGGCTCACCCCCGGCGGCGAGCGGCTGGCGGCCACGTCGGCGGAGATCCTCGGCCTCGAGGACCGGCTCCGCCACGAGGTGCGCGAGGCGCGCGGCGAGCGCGGCCTGCTGCGGCTCGTCGTCGCGCCCGCGGTGGCCGAGTACGTGTCCGCGCCGCTGCTCGACGCGTTCACGCGGCGGCGCCCGACCCTGGAGGTCGCGCAGGAGGTCGCCGACCCGGAGGCCTTCGCCCCGCTGCTGGGCGACCGCCGCGCCGACGTCGCGCTCGGGCCCGCGCCGGCGCCCTCTCCCGGCCTGGAGTCCGTGCCGTTCCTGCGCTACAAGCTCGTCGTCGTGGCGGGGCCGCGCCACCCGCTCGCCGGCCGCCACGACGTGCCGCTCGCGACCCTCGCCGGGGAGCGCTGGCTCGTGGGCCCGGCGCACGCCGACCTGGTGCGCTTCTTCGCCGACCGCGGCCTCGCGCCGCCCGAGCAGGGGGCGTTCTCGACCGAGGCGGCGGCGCAGGCGGCCACGGCGGCGGGGGAGGGCGTGACGCTCGCCATCGCCCACACGGTGCTCGACCCGCTGCGCCACGGCACGCTCGTCCGCCTCGACGTGCGCGGCACGCCGGCCGACGGGCTGTGGCACGCCGCGACGCTCGCGGCCGACCGCCGGTCGCCGGTGGCCGACGCGCTGTGCCGCTTCCTGACGACCTCCGAGGCGACCCAGGCGATCGTCGCGCGGCCGGGCGGCGTCCCGGCGGGCCGCTTCCGCCCGCCGGTCTACATCACGATCTGGAGCGCCGTCGAGGCGCCCGGCGACTAGACGGCGGCCTCGGCGCCGCGCGGGTGGATCGGCCCCGAGGCCTCCGCGAGGCGGCCGCCGCGGCGCCCGGCGCGCAGCGCCAGCACCTCGGCGAGCACGGCGATCGCCGTCTCGGCCGGCGTGCGCGCGCCGACGTCCAGGCCGCAGGGCGAGCTGATGCGCCGCAGCTCGTCGTCGGCGACGCCCGCCTCGCGCAGCCGCTGCTCGCGGTCGGCGTGCGTGCGGCGGCTACCGAGCGCGCCGATGTAGCCCGCGCCGGTGCGCAGCGCCGACAGCAGCGCCGGCTCGTCGAACTTCGGGTCGTGGGTGAAGACGAGCACCGCGTCGCGCGGGCCGAGCTCCTGGCCGTCGAGGTAGACGTCCGGCCACGAGATGACGACCTCGGCGTGGGCGCTGAAGCGCGGGCTGCGGGCGAAGGCCTCGCGCGCGTCGACGATCGTGACGCGGTAGCCGATCTCCTCGGCGATGCGGGCCAGCGCGGCGGAGAAGTCGATGGCGCCGAAGACGACCATGCGCGGCGGCGTGGCGAACGCGTCGATGGCGACGCGGAGGTCCGACCCCATCGTCTCGCCCTTGGCGCTGTAGCGGCGGATGTCGCTGCGGCCCTCGTCGAGGAAGCCGCGCGCGTCGCGGGCGACGTTGTCGTCGAACAGCGCGGTGTGGCCGAGGCCGCCGACGCAGCCGTCCTCGCGGACGGCGACCATCGCGCCGGCGGTCGGGCCGTCGAGCACCGTGGCCAGCGCCACCGGGCGGCCGGCCTCGAGGTCGTCGCGCACCGCCTCCAGCGGCGCGGCGTCGTGCAGCTCGTGGACGAACACCTTGACCGTGCCGCCGCACATCAGGCCGACGTCGGCGGCCTGCTGGTCGCTGATGCCGTAGGTCGCCACGCGCGGCGGGGCCCCGGCGAGCACGCCCTGGGCCTCCTCGACCAGCGCGCCCTCGACGCAGCCGCCGGTGACCGACCCCTCGATGCGCCCGGCGTCGTCGACGAGCATGACCGCGCCCGGGTCCAGCGGCGCCGACCCCACGGTCTCCACGAGCGAGGCGGCGACGACCCGGCGGCCCTCGGCGAGCCACTCCAGGGCCACGAGCATCGGCCAGCGGGCCATGGGCCGAACCTACCCCACGCTGGGCGGCTGGGGCGAGTGCGACGGGGGCGGGGGCGGCAGGACCGAGGTGAAGACGTCGTGGACGTCGTCGAGCGAGACGACCGGCTCGGCCAGCTGGTAGCCCACGAGCCGCGAGGCGTCGGCCTCGATGAGGCCGCCCCCGCAGAACGGGCAGTGCGTCAAGGTGGCCGCGGCGTAGGGGGTGAACCGCAACTCGCATCCGGGGCACGTCACGTGGGTCATGGAACCCCTTCCTCTCGATCGCCCTTACCGCACCACCGTAGCGCGCGCCGCCGCGCGCGCCACACGGTCAGCGTCCGTTGCCGAGCGGCAGCGGCAGCGGCCAGAGCGGGTTGGGATCCGAGGAGGGCGGCGGCGGGTCGCTCGGCCCGGTCGGCGCGGGCTCCGGTGCGGGGCCCTTGCCGGCGATCCCGTCGGCGTACGCCTGCCCGCGCGCGGTGAGCGCATCCACGTTCGCGAGGTCGAGGCTCGACGGGCTGCCGTCCCACGAGTACGGGGAGGTGCCGGTCAGCCCGTGGGTGTCGACCATGCCGGCCAGCGCGATCGCGGTCTGCCGGTAGCGGTCCGCGCGCTCGCCCTCGCTCAGGCCGTCGGCGGGGAAGAAGCCCCACTCGTTGAGCAGCAGCGGCTTGCCCGACGCGCCGTGGCCGTCCATCCACGTGCGCGCGCGGCGGACCGCCCCGAGGACGCTGTCGACGGGCCCGCCGTAGGCGTGCACGGCGACGCCGTCGATCGTCGTCGATCCCATGCCGCTGAGGAACTTCGTCGGCTCGATGACCTCGGAGCCGCTGGCGTTCTGCGGCTGGGCGAGCCCGCCCACGAGCGCGATCACCTTCGGGTTCGCGGCGCGGATCGCGCTGCGCGCCTTGCGGTACATGGCGGCGTAGGCGCTCGGGCTCGGGCTCGGCTGCCAGTAGTACTCGTGGTTGGGCTCGTTCCAGATCTCGACCGACCTGATGGGCTTGGCCGGCACGTCCGGGCGGGCCGTCCAGAAGTCGCCGCCGGGCCCGTAGCGCTTGGCGATCGCCGCGGCGTAGCGCGCGTAGGCGTCGGTGTCCTTCGGCGGCACGAACTGGTTGTCGACCGTCGAGTTGTAGGGGAAGGGCTGCGCCCAGTCGACGGAGTAGTCGGCGATCGGAGCCATGGTGATGCCCTTGCGCGCCAGCTGCTCGACCAGCGTGTCCCAGCGGCCCCACGTGAAGCGGCCCTTCTTCGCCTCGACCGTGCCCCACTGCAGGTCCAGGCGCACAGTGCCGATCCCCGCTCGCACCATCGCGTCCATGGCGCGCGTGCGCTGCGCGCTGTCGTAGCGGCTGTAGAGCGCGCCGGCGCAGGCGCCATAGAAGCCCGCCGGCGGCGCGGCCGCAGCAGTCGTCGTCGCGAGCGCGCACGCCAACGCCGCGCCCGTCAGGCCCAGGATCCCCCGCCTCATGGCCGGGGCATGATGCCGGGACCCGGTCGGTGATGCGCCGGTTCCCGTCGTGGACGCGGGGTTGATCCGCGGGTGCGGAGGTGCGAGGTTGCGACGGATAGGTCCCGGCTTCGGGCCCGGGCCGAGATCGAAGGGAAGTCCGCATGGCCGATCGGATGATGTTCATCGGCTGGGGCGCCCCCATCGCGGGGCGTGAGGAGCGCGGCATGGAGGTCTTCGACGCTGCGGTCGGCTTCTACGGGCGCTGCCAGCAGGAGGGGCGCATCGAGGCCTTCGACGTGCGCCTGCTGCAGCCGCACGGCGGCGGCCTGCAGGGCTACTTCGAGCTGCACGGCTCGGCCGAGCAGCTCGCGACGCTGCGCGAGGACATGGAGTTCCGCCGCATCATGATCGACGCCTCGCTGATCGTCGCGGAGCTCGGCGTCGTCGACGGCATGGCCGACGCCGCGGTGGCCGAGGAGATGGGGATGTACCGCGAGGCGATCGCGAAGGTGCCGCAGGCCACGACCTGAAGGGGCAGAGCGGCCCGGGCGACCGCGGGATCGCCCGGGCTTCGCCGACGGTGCGCCGGGGTACCCTTCGGCGCTTCATGGACCACAAGGGTCGACCGGACCGGACTCACCTCTCGGCGCTCATCGGCTCCGCCGCGACGTCGTCGTCGCCGCACCCCGGCGCGCTGGACCGCCTGGTCGGGCGCTGCTGGCCGGCGGGCGGCGACCGCATCGAGCCCGGCGCGCTCGCGTGGGTCCTCGGCTGGGGGCCCAACCGCACGGTCGCCAGCGTGCCCGCGTGCACCTGCGCCGCGGGCCGCTGCGGCACCTGCAACTGACCGCCCTTGACGCACGCGGACGGCCCGGCGATGCTCGCCCGAGCACCGACCGGAACCGAGGTCCGCGATGACGAGCGCAACGTCCGCCGAGGCACGCCGCGACGAGCTGGTGGAGCGGCTCTTCGGCAGCGCCCTGGGGGCGATGGACCTGCTCTGCGTGTACCTGGGCGACCGGCTCGGGCTCTACCGCGCCCTGCGCGCCGAGGGCCCGTGCACGCCGGCGCAGCTCGCGCGGGTCGCATCGGTCAGCGAGCGCTACGCGCGCGAGTGGCTCGAGCAGCAGGCGATGGCGGGGATCCTCGAGGTCGATGACCCGCAGGCCGCCGACACCGACCGGCGCTACGCCCTGCCCGCGGGTCACGACGAGGTCCTGCTCGACGCCGGGAGCCTCAACAACATGGCGCCGATGGCACAGCTCCTGGTGGCCTGCACGCTGCCGATCCACGCCGTCGTCGACGCGTTCCGCACGGGCGGCGGCGTGCCGTACGCCGACTACGGCGCCGACCTGCACGAGGGGCAGGCACGGTTCACCGGGCCGTTGTTCGACGGCCTGCTGGTGACGGAGTGGCTGCCCGCCGTGCCGCGCATCCACGACCGGCTGCGCGCGGACCCGCCGGCGCGCGTGGCAGACCTCGCCTGCGGCCTGGGCCGGTCGGCCATCGCGATCGCCCGCGGGTACCCGAAGGTCGTCGTCGACGGGATCGACCTCGACGAGGCGTCGATCGCCCGCGCGAGCGAGCACCTCGCCGGCAGCGGCGTCGAGGACCGCGTGACGTTCGCCTGCCGCGACGGCGCAGACCCCGCCCTCGCGGGCCGCTACGAGCTCGTGACGATCTTCGAGGCGCTGCACGACATGTCGCGGCCGGTCGACGTCCTGCGCGCGGCCCGCGGGATGCTGGCCGAGGGCGGCGTCGTGCTCGTGGGCGACGAGCGGACCGCCGAGCGCTTCTCGCTGGACGCCGGCGACCTCGAGCGCCTCTACTACGGCTTCAGCGTTCTGCACTGCCTGCCCGTCGGCATGGTCGGCGAGGATCCCGCGGGCACGGGCACGGTCATCCGCGAGGACACAGTGCGCCGCTATGCGCGCGACGCGGGCTTCGGCACGGTCGAGGTCGCCCCGATCGACAACGACTTCTGGCGCTTCTACGTGCTGACGCCCTGAACCGGCCGTCGCTGCTGGTGGGCGTGCGCGTGGCCGGCGTGCTCGCCCATGCGCTCCAGGACCCGGGCGGCGACCTCGGGGTGCGCGTCGAAGGCCGGCAGCTGGAGGTCCTCCTCCTTGCCGAAGTGCACGAGGATCAGCGCGTGGAGCTCGTAGAGGAGCTCCTGCAGGGTCTCGACGTCCTCGCGGCCGGTCGCGGCGAGCCGGTCGATGCGCTCGGCGATCGCCTCGTGGTCGTGGACCATGGGCGCCGCGGCGTCGGGCGCGCCGACCAGCGCGGCCCACTCGGGGTACAGCACGGCCTCCTCGGCGCGCGCGTGGGGGAGGAGCGTGTCGCGCAGGAAGCCCAGCACGCGGTCGACGGCGTCGGTGCGCTCCTGGGGCGGCAGGTGCGGGAGCTCACGGGCGAGGGTCCGCAGGTGCTCGATGTGGCCGAGGAGCTCCTGGTGCCCGGCACATCCGTAGCTACCCCCGCTTCAGCGCGACCGTGACGGTGCGGGCGGCGACGCAGCCGCCCGCGCCGCGCAGCGTCACAGCGACGGTGACGAGCGGGCGCCTGGCCCGGCGCAGCTGCGAGCGGACCTTGGCGGGCAGCTTGACCGTGATGGTGGCCTTGCCCCGCCGCAGGCGGCGGGCGTCCGGCCTGCGCGTGCCCAGCGACACGGACGCGGTGCCCGAGCTCGCGCGGACCGTGAGGACGAGGCCCTTGCGCAGCACGGTCGCCAAGCGGCGCGAGCGGGGCGTGACCGCGCGGATCGGGCAGGTGGCGCGGGCGCCCTGCGCGGCGGTCGTCCCCGCGGACGGGTCGTCGCCGCCCTGCGCGGCGGCCTCGCCGGCGGGGCAGGGGCAGCGGCTGCCGGTGCCGCCGCCGCCCGTGCTCGGCTTCGTGGTGGTCGTCACGCCGCCCCCGCCCGGCTGCTGCTGTTGCTGCTGGCCGCCGCCGGCGTCGTCGCCCGGGCCGGGCGGCGGGTCGGCCGCGGGGCGCAGCGTCGTGGCGACGGCCGGGACGTCGGACCACGACAGCTCGGCGTAGATCGCGCTCGGCGGCGCGCAGAGCCGGGCCCGGCCGAGCGCGTCGGTCAGGGCCTGGCCGGCGCCCGCGCGGACGCGCGCGAGCTCGACGGGGAAGCCCTTGTAGGTGACGGTGGCCTGCTGGCAGCCGCCGTCGGGCGCGAGCGCGAGGTCCAGCGGCAGCTGGTCGGCGAGCGCCGCCGGCGTGCCGGCGCACGGGTGCAGCCGGCCGGCGGGGGAGGTGGTGGCGGCGCGGTAGGCGGCGGCCATGTCGCTGAGCGTCTGGCCGAACGGCGTGATCTCACCGCTGGAGCGGAAGACGCCCCACAGGCCGCCGAGGTCCTCGCGGTCGGCGAGGTTGAAGATCGCGATGTCGCGCACGCGGCAGTCGGAGGCCAGCAGCGTGTCGAGCAGCACGGACACGGTCCCCTGGCGCGTCTGCTCGAACGACGGCCCCTGCTCGGTGTGCAGCTTCGCGTCGACCGGGTCCAGCGCCGCCGACCAGCTCAGCTCGTTGACGTAGAGCGGGACGTCGCCGCGACCGGAGGCGTCGAGCGCGGCCTGCTGGCGGCGCAGGTTGCGCAGGACGCCGATCGCCCACGGCGCGTACGGGTGGGTCGCCATGCCGTCGACCGCCCAGCCGTCGCCGCCGGCCTTGAACATGGCCTTGATGTAGGCGTCATCGGCGACGTCGCCCGGGTTGCCGTAGAAGATCGCCCCGATCAGGACCACCGCCGACGGCTGCACGGACTTGATCGCGGCGCGCAGCGCGGTGTAGACCGGGACGTACTCCGCGGCGTCGGGCGCGCCGTCCCACGCCCGCTCGGCGTTGGGCTCGTTCCAGACCTCGAAGACGCGGACCGGCCTGGCCGGCAGCGCGGGGTTCGCGGCCCAGAACGTGCCGCCGTCGCCGTAGCGGGCGGCGAAGTCGGCGGCGAAGCGCGCGAACTCGTCGACGCGGTCGGGCGTCGGTGGGACGAACGACGTCGCGCCGCCCGAGGCCCACGTGGGGACCATGTCGAAGATCGGCTTCCAGCGCATGCCGCCCTGCGCGAGCTCGCGCGCGATGCGGTCGGTCGCGGTCCAGTCGTAGGCGGGCGTGCCGCCGGCGCCGGGGGCGGCTGGCTCGACCGACGACCACGGCACGTCCATGCGCCCCGACCCGAACCCCTTGGCGCCGGCGGCGGCGAAGAGCGCCGCCCGCTGCACGTCGGACGGGAACTTGTGGAAGACGTCCTGGACGTTGAGGGTGAAGAAGTCCTCGGCGGGCGGCGACAGGTCCGCGCGCGCGGGCGCCGCCGCCACCAGCGCGGCGAGGAGCACGGCGAGCAGGAGGCGCACCCGGAGCGGCATCCGCTGCACGCAACGGTGCGGCGGGGCGCCCCCTTTCGCGGATCGCCTAGTAGCTGAAGACCGCGGCGTCGGCGTCGCCCAGCCACTCGAGCATGGGCGTGGCGCCGGCCACCTTCGCGTGCCCGACGAACGCGGACTCGTCCAGCCCCCGGGCGGTGACGCAGATCGGGCAGATCAGCAGCTCGCCGCCGCCCTGCGCGAACTGCTCGAACAGCCGCTCCAGCGGCGGGCACCCCTCGCACGCGGTGCCCTCGGCGTGGCCCGGGAGCGCGAGCCGGACCGCCTCCTTCGTGCACCAGATCGCCGTCGGCTCGCCGCGCTGCAGCGCCGCGCCCGCGACGAGGAACGCGACCGTCACCCGCTCGGGGTCCTCCATGCCCGTCGCCAGGTTCACCAGGACCTTCGCCGGCACCTGCATCCTCCTTGCTGGACTGCGAGACCGGGCGATCCTCGCACGCTCAGCCGACGCCGACCAGCGCCAGCGCGCCGAGGCCCAGCGCCGCGAGGCTCGCGCCCGCCGCGCCCGCCTTCGCGATCGCGGCCCCGTCGAGGGGCTTGACCGGCGTCAGCATCGAGGCCGCGATGATCAGCGCGGCGACGGCCAGCGAGCGCGTGATCGGGATGTCGAGCCACGCCGTCAGCCCGACGAGCGCCACGGCGAGCAGCCCGGCGGCGGCGGGCGCGGCGCGGCGCAGGCGTGCCTCGTCCTCGGGGGCGCGGACGAAGGGCAGCGGAACCCACGCGAAGCCCGCCGCGCCGGCGCCGAGGCCGAAGAGCAGGCCGGAGGGCCACGTCGCCTGGTGGAGGTCGGCGCCGGCGCGCCGCGCGACGAGGATGCGCGCCCCGAGGACGGCGGCGATGAGCAGGGCCAGGCCGGCGACGAGGGTGAGCGTGGCGGTCGCGCCCCCGCCGGTGTCGTGGCCGAGCTTCCAGGCCAGGATCGCCAGCGCGGCGACCACCCCCAGCGCGGGCGCCGACAGCCGGCCGAGCAGCGGGACGCGCGAGAGCACCCGCGACACCGGCTCGAGCCACCGGTCGGCGAGGTCGCGGCCGCCGCGGCGCGAGGCCAGCGACCGGCCGAGCGAGAGCGTGAGGAGCAGGATCGCCGCGGCGCCGGCGACGAGGGCGGGACGCGCGGCGCGCGTGCCGGCGAAGGTCCACTCCGGCGGCAGCGGCTTGGAGAGGTCCAGTCCGGTGCGGTAGGTGCTCGCGTCGAGCGTGGGCTGCGCCCTGCGGTCACGGAACGCCTCGTCGAGCTGGACGGCGCGGGCGAGCGCTCCCTGCGACGCGAGGACGTGCAGCGGTCCCATGCGGCCGTAGACGACGCCGAGGTTGAACCAGGCCAGCGCGTATCGCTCGTCGCCGCCGACCGCGCGGCGCAGGGCCCGGACGGCGCCGGCCTCGTCGCCCAGGCGCGCCAGCAGCACCCCGAGGTCGTTGGCCGCCGGGTAGGCGGTCGGGTCGGCGTCGAGCGCCGCGCGGTTCAGGCGCGCGGCCTCGCGCAGGCGGCCGGCCTGCGCCTCGACGTAGGCGGCGGTCATCAGGAAGGCCGGGTTCTGCGGGTCGATCGCCACCGCGCCGCGGGCGTGGCGCCGGGCGGCGGCGAGGCGGCCGCGGCGCAGGTCGGTGATCGCCTCGTTGTTCTGCAGCCGCTCGAGGCGGAAGTCCGGCGACTCCTCGAGCCCGGCGACGAGCTCGCGCGCGGCGGCGTAGCTCTCGGCCGCGGCGTCGACGCGCCCGTCCTCGCGCAGCACGTCCCCGGCCGAGGCGCGGGCGTGGTAGGCGACCGACTGGACGTGCTCGACGCCGCCCTCCGCCGTGTACCCGTGGTCGTCGAGCGGCACGACGGGGCTGTCGGTCAGCGACGGGTCGGTCCCCAGGGCCACGACGCGCGAGGCCACCTCGTCGGCCTGCGCGTAGGTCGCTACGCCCTCCGCTCGTAGCGGCGGCGCAGGTACTCGATCTCGCCGAGCCGCAGCCACGGCCGCGGATCGGTCAGGGTCTGGTGCGTCCACGCGCGCGCGGCGCGCTCGGCCCGGGGCAGGTCGCCCGCCCAGCGCCACAGGTTCTGGCGCGCGTCCTGGACGTCGCCGAGCCGCAGCGCGCCGCCCTCTTCCAGGGTCCGCCGGCGCAGCGAGCGGAGGTCGCCCGCCTCGAGGTCGCCGATCGCGGCGAGCAGCGCGGCGTCGTCGGCGGTGCCGCACTCCCGCAGGCGCGAGGCGTCCGGCGCCGCGCCGGCGCGCGCTCGGGCCGGCTGTCCCGCCAGCAGCACGTCGCGCCGCGCCGCCCACTCCGGGCACCAGCGCTCCGAGCCCGTGAGCCAGCGCCGGGGCCGGAACACCGGGATGAACGACACGTCGCCGACGGTCGCGGTCGGCTCGACCTGGGGGATCTCGTACAGCGCGACCGTGACCGGCGTCAGGTGGCCCGCGCCGAGCGACAGCGGCCCGCGCGGCTCGCCGGCGCCCAGGCTCCCGAGCTTCTCGGCGAGGGCGCCCTTCGGGGCGAACGGGTACAGCGCCGGGCCCCGCGGAAAGGCGCCCGCGCTCCCGCGCAGCCGGTCGGCGGCGGCCGCGGCGGCGCGGAAGTCGTGGCCCTGCTCGAGGTACTCGACGAGCGGCGCGAGCACCGATCCGAACGTGCTCGCCGGTGACAGCGAGAGCACCATGTCCTTGCCGTCGCGGCGCGCGAGGTTGCGCGACTT
>JACRMD010000141.1:0-2614 GCA_016215085.1 Solirubrobacterales bacterium
GACGATGAAGGCGTGCCTTGCGCCGCCGGAGGTCTTCGCGATTCATAAGGCGCCGCAGCTCATCTGGTCGCGAGGAGAGGAGTGCGACGTCCTGCGCCTCCTCGCGATCCTGAATAGCTTGCCCTTCGACTGGCTCGTCCGTCGAAGGGTCGAGGCGACGATGGCCTTCGGCATCCGGCTGATGCCGCTCGAGCGCCAGCAGCAGGTCATCGAGGCGATGCGGGGCGACCTTGACCCGCCGCGCGGCGTGCAGGCCGAGCTCGCGGGGCTGCCGGTGCTGGCGGCCGAGGCCAACGACGCGGTCTCCTCGCCGCTGCGGCGCTTCGGCCTGCTGCTCGCGGGCCTGCTGGCCGTCGCGCTCGTGCTGCTCGTCGCGCTGCGCTCGTGGCGCCGGGCGCTGCTGCCGCTGGTGCCGATCGCGCTGGCGACGGGCTGGTCGGCGCTCGTCCTCTTCCTGCTGCGCGTCCCGTTGAACCCCATGTCGGTCACGCTCGGCGCGCTGGTCATCGCGATCTCGACCGAGTTCAGCGTCCTGCTGGCCGAGCGCTACCGCAGCGAGCGCCGCGCCGGCCACGAGCCGGGCGCGGCGCTGGAGCGCACCTACCGCTCCACCGGCGCGGCGGTGCTCGCCTCCGGGGCGACCGCGATCGCCGGCTTCGCGGTGCTCGTGCTCAGCGACATCCGGATGCTGCGCGACTTCGGCGCGGTGACCGTGGTCGACCTCACGGTGTCGCTGCTCGGCGTGCTCGTGGTCCTGCCCGCGGCGCTCGTGCTCGGCGAGCGGTGGTCCGGGGTCGCGGTGCGCCTGCCCGGCCGCCGGCGCCGGCGCGCGGCCGCCGGCACCGCATGAGCGGGCCGCTGGACTTCGACGACGGCGACGAGCCCGACCGCTGGGCCCATCGCCGCGACCCCGACCTGCCGCCGCCCAGCGAGGCCGTCCGGCGCGGGCACGTGCCGGTGCCGCGGCCGCCGGGCATGAGCCGCTACACGTGGTTCCTCGGGGTGGTCGGGGTGCTGCTGGTCGCGGTCGTGCTGCTCAACGGGATCGGCTCGTCGGGGACGGGCTCGAAGGGCATCCCCGCCGGCAAGCGGATGCCGCCGTTCGCCGCACCGCTGGCGACGGCCTCGCTGGAGGGCGACGTCAACGTCCAGACCGGCAAGGACGACGAGAGCGCCGGCGCGCGGCCGGCGTGCCGCGTGCGCGGGCGCGACGTGCTCAACGTCTGCGCGCTGTGGGAGCGTGGGCCGGTGGTGCTGGCCTTCCTCGCCACCCGCGGCGACCGCTGCGTCCGCGAGCTCGACGTCGTCGAGCGCGTTCGGCGGCGCTTCCCCGGCGTGCAGTTCGCCGCCGTGGCGGTGCGCGGCGACCGAGAGCGGCTGCGCCGCCTCATCGCCGCGCGCGGCTGGGGCTTCCCGGTCGGCTACGACCGCGACGGCGCGCTGGCCAACCTCTACGGCGTGGCGGTCTGCCCGCAGATCACGTTCGCCCGGCGCGGGGGCAAGGTGGTCGAGACGACGTTCGGCGAGCTGTCGGAGTCCGAGCTCGCCGCGGAGGTGCGGAGGGTCGCGCGGTGAGCGGCGGCGCTCCCGGCCCCGGCGGCCCCGCGCCGCGCGGCGGCGCCGCCGGCCCCGGCGCCCCGGGGGACCCCGCCCTCGACTTCTTCGAGCCGGCCGACGGCGCCGTGGCGGCCGAGCTCGCCGACGAGTTCCCCGGGCTGGGGCTGCGGGTGGCGACGGTGCCCGGCGGGCCGCGCCGCACGCCGCCCGGGCTGCGCGAGCGCCTGCGCCACCTCAGCGACCGCTTCCACGGGGCGACGGCGATCGCGCTGCGCAGCCGGCCGGTGCCGCAGGCCTACCGCGTGTTCTTCCGCCAGGTCGGCCTGGACCCCGACAGCTCGCGCACGCCGGTCGAGCAGGCGGCGATGGACCGGCTCGTCAACGGCGGCTTCGAGGCCGGCGACCACGTGCTCGACGCGCTGCTGCTCGCGGTGGTGGAGACCGGCGTGCCGGTCGCCGCCTTCGACGACGCGCGGCTCGACGGCGCGCTGGCGCTGCTGCCGGCCGCCGCGGGCGGCGAGGCCCTGCCCGCGGCGGGGGAGTACGCCCACGACGTGCCGTCCGGCCGCCTCGTGCTCGCCGACGCGCGCGGCCCGGTCGCGGTCCTCTTCGGCCGGATGTCCGAGCGCCACGCGCCCCACCGCGGCACCGAGCGCCTGCGCCTGGCCGCCGTGCGGGTCCCGGGCGTGCCGGAGGTCCACGTCGACGAGGCGCTCTGGCTCGTCGCCGAGGCGCTCGCCGAGCCGCCCGCCCGCTGAGCGCGCGTCCGCGTGGCGCCGCACCGGTCGACGGTGTGCCGGTTCAGGGGTACACTCGCCACGGGAGACCTGCCGTGGTGCTCATCGACCACCTCACGCCGGCGCCCGCGCCGGCCGTCGTCACCGACGATCGTGCTGCCCGCCGCACGCTGCGGGCCCAGATCGCCCGCCTCGAGCGCGAGCTCGCGAACGCCGTCGTCGCCGCCTTCCCGCACGTCGCGGTCGAGCCGGCCGCGCCGCCGGTCGCCGGCCCGCGCCTGCTGGGCCTGGGCGAGCTCGAGCGCGTGCGCGCCGACCTC
>JACRMD010000141.1:2700-14671 GCA_016215085.1 Solirubrobacterales bacterium
GACGACCTCGCCGAGCGCGTCCGCCGCGCCCAGGTCGTCGTGCGCGAGCGCGGCGAGCGCGAGGCGGCGGCCCGCGAGGAGCTCGACCGGATGCTGCGCGAGCCCCGCCGTCACAAGTGGGCGCGGCTGCGCGCCGCCGACCTCGGCGAGCGCGGCTGCGGCGTCTACCAGGTGCGCCCGCGCCTCGGGCTCGTGGGCATGCTCATGGGCTGGTGGGAGGTCAAGCTCTCCTCCGGCTGCCCGTTAGGGCGCCGCGCCGCACCGCCGCCCGCGCCACCTCGCGCCCGAGGTGGGGCGAGCCGCCCCCGCACCTCGTAGGATCGGGCGCCCATGGGCCGCCGCAGCCGCAAGCGCGCCGACGCTCCCCTGCCCCCGCGGCGGGAGGACCGGCCGCGCCCCGCCCCGGCCGTGCCGCGCGCCCCCGACCCCCGGGCCCGGATGGCCGAGGCGCCCAAGGCGGCCTGGTCGCCGTTCCCGCTGACCGAGCTGTGCATCCTCATCGGGATGGCCCTGCTGACCGCGGGCTTCCTGACCGACGGCGACCGCCGCGGCGTGCTGCTCGTCGGCGGCATGACGGTCGTCACGCTGGCCGCCGGCGAGCTCGCGGTCCGCGAGCACTTCGCGGGCTACCGCTCGCACTCGGCGCTGCTGGCCGTCATGTGCGCGATCCTGGCGGTCGTGCCGCTCTACTTCCTGCCGGTCCCCGGCATCCTCCTGCCCGTCGTCGGCGTGGCCGTCGGCGGGGTCGCGTTCGTGCAATTGCGCAAGGCGTTCGTCGAGCGCAGCGGCGGCCTGGGGTTCCGGGCCTGATGAGCGACCTGGCGCCCGAACCGGCGTCCCCGCCGCGCCGCATGCAGCTGCTGGGGCTGCACCACGTGACGGCGATCGTCGCCGACCTCGACCGCACGACCGCGTTCTACCGCGACGTGCTCGGGCTGGCGCTCGTCGACCAGGGCGCCAACGCCGACGACCCCGGCGCCCGCCACTTCTGGTTCGGCGACGCGGCCGGCTCGCCCGGCACGCTCGTGTCGTTCCTGGAGTACCCGCAGATGGACGAGGCCCGGGAGGGCCGCGGCGGGGTGCACCACTTCGCCTTCCAGGTGGGCAGCGCCGACGAGCAGGTCGCCTGGCGCGACTACCTGCGCGAGCGCGGCGTCCCGTGCTCGGAGGTCTTCGAGCGGGGCCGCTTCAGGAGCATCTACTTCCGCGACCCCGACGGGCACCTCGTCGAGATCGCGACGCGCTAGCGACGTCGTGCGTTGAGGGGGCGGCGCTCAGCGCGCCGCCCCCTCGGGCGCGTTCAGGCGGGCTGGCCGGCCAGCAGCGCCGCGATGGCGCTGCGCTGGCGCTGGGTCATCGACCCGACGGTCTTGTTCTCCGACATGGGGATCGTCTGCAGGAACCGGCGGCAGCGCGTGGAACCCCACCGCCGCTGGCTCGTCAACAGCTCCGCGACCGACATGGACGCGGACTCCCACGGGCACTCGAGGATGACCGTCGCGACGCTGACCTCCCCGTCGGCCACCCGGCGCTTGAGCTCGGCGCGGGCGAGGCGGACCTCGTTCGCTCGAGCCAGCGCGCGCAGGTGCTGCGGCGCAGGGGCGATCGTCGCTGCTGCGTTCATCTGTCCTCCCTGCCGTCCGGGTCCTCGTCACCCCGGGCGGCGTCTCCATTGGTGTGTGCGTGCGTGCGTCGACGTGGGGCCTCAGGCCCGCAGCACTCCCCGACAGACGAGCGGCCTCCCACGCAGTGCCGCTCCTCGGCCGGTGCAACCGGGCTGGACCTCCCCGCCGACGCGGTGGCGAAGCTATGCGAGGCGGCCCGCGGCGATCAAGGTGTGAAATCGCGCAACATCTGCAAAGAGCGCCATTTTTCTTCCGTCTAGTACTTGTGCTACGGGGGCACGAAGTCGGCTCGCGAACGTCCTCCGTCCGGGCTCGAACGGCGAATGGTTCAACCGTGCTCACCGGGGCCCGGGAGGGGCCCGTGCTCGGCCTCGAAGCCGGCCTTGACCGACCCGAAGACGGCGAGCGCGCGGTCGAGCGTCTCGGGGTCGTGCGTGGCCATCACGCTCGTGCGCAGGAGGGCGCCGCCGGGCGGCACGGCGGGGTGCAGCGCGGTGTTGACGAACACGCCGCCGTCGTAGAGCGCGCGCCACAGCAGCACGGCCTTCCAGTCGTCGCCGACCAGCACCGGCACGATCGGCGTCACGACGTCGCTGGGCGGGTCGGTCCGAAGCGGCTGGGGCTGCACGACGGCGTAGCCGAGCGCCTCGAGGCCGTCGCGCAGGTAGCGGGCGTTCTCGAGCACCCGGGCCAGCAGCGCCGGCCCCTCGTCGCCGCGCAGGATGCGCAGCGCCGCCAGCGCCGCGCCCACGGCCGCCGGCACCGCCGAGGCGGTGAAGAGGAAGGCCCGCGACTGGATGCGCAGGAACTCGACGACGTCGGCCGGGCCGGCGATGAAGCCCCCGCAGGACGCCAGCGACTTCGAGAACGTGCCCATCCGCAGGTCGACGCGGTCCTCGACGCCGAGCAGCTCGGCGGTGCCCGCGCCGCGCGCGCCGAGGACGCCGGCGCCATGGGCCTCGTCGACCATGAGCCGCGCGCCGTAGCGCTCGCACAGGTCGCAGATCTCGGGCAGCGGCGCGAGGTCGCCCTCCATCGAGAAGACGCCGTCGACGACCACGAGGACGCCGCCGCCGTCGCCGGCGGCGCGCTCGAACATCTTCTCGAGCTTGTCGAGCCGGTTGTGGCGGAACGGGCGCAGCTTGGCCCGCGACAGCAGGCAGCCGTCGAGGATCGAGGCGTGGTCGCCCGAGTCGGCGATGACCGTGTCGCCGGGCGCCAGGATCGTGCCGAGGGTGCCGACGTTGGCCTGGTGGCCGGTGGTGAAGACGATCGCGTCGTCGGTGCCCATCCATTCGGCGATCTCGCGCTCGAGGTCGAGGTGCAGCGGGATCGTGCCGTTGAGCAGGCGCGACCCGGTCAGGCCGGTGCCGTAGCGGTCCAGCGCGTCGCGCGCGCCCCGCATGACGCGCTCGTCCGCGGTCAGGCCGAGGTAGTTGTTGGAGCCGAGCATCACCCGCGCCCGGCCCTCCATCTCGACCACGGGCCGCGCGGGCCCCTCCAGGACGCGGAAGTACGGCAGCACGTCGGCCTCCCGAGCGGCCTTGAGCTGCTCGAGCCGCTCGTGCGTGCGGGCCTTCTCGAAGACGTCGACGGCAGCGCGCTGGGTCACGACCGGAGCCTATAAGGTGCCCCGCCGATGGCCCTCGAGGTGCGCCCCGCCCGGACCTACCGCGACCGGCGGGCGTTCATCGACCTGCCGTTCCGGCTGCACGCCGGGACGCCCTGGGTGCCGCCGCTCATCCTCGAGCGGCTGATCTTCCTCAGCCCCCGCTTCGGCCAGTTCTTCCAGGGCGGCCGCGGCACCGCCGAGCTGTTCCTGGCCGAGCGCGACGGCCGCGTCGTGGGCCGCATCAGCGCGCACGTCGACCACGCCTACAACCGCCACCACGACGCGCGGTGGGGCTGGTTCGGGTTCTTCGAGTGCGAGGACGACCAGGAGGCCGCCGGCGCCCTGCTCGACGCCGCCCGCGGCTGGCTGCGCGCCCGCGGCATGGAGCGCATGGTGGGCCCCGCCGACTTCACGATGAACGACGAGAGCGGCATCGTGGTCGAGGGCTTCGACCTGCGCCCGATGATCCGCCAGCCGTGGCACCCGCCCTACTACCAGCGGCTGGTCGAGGCGGCGGGCCTCGAGAAGGAGGTCGACCTCCTCACCTGGAGCCTGGAGATCACCGACCGCGAGAAGATGCTGCCCGTGCTCTTCGAGCTCGCCGACCAGGTCGGGCCCAAGCACGGCATCACGATCCGGCGCATGTCGCGGCTGCACCTGCGCCGCGACCTCGACGCGTTCGCCGAGATCTACAACCGCGCGTGGCGGAGGAACTTCGGCTTCGTGCCGTACTCCGACGAGGACGTCGACGCCTACGCGGCCGAGCTCCAGCTCGTCTACGACCGCGACTGGTTCATGCTCGCGGTGCACGGCGACGAGCACGTCGCGATGGCCATCACCATCCCCGACGTCAACCAGGTCCTCAACCGGATGCAGGGCCGGCTGCTGCCCCTGGGCTGGTGGTACTTCCTGCGCAAGCGGTCGATCATCGACAGGGTCCGCGTCGGCTTCCTCGGGGTCAAGCCGGAGTACCAGCACACCGGCGTCGCGGCCGCCCTGTACGTCGAGCACTTCGAGACCTCGGCGCGGCACGAGCGCATCAAGGGCGGCGAGATGGGCTGGATCCTCGAGACCAACAAGGCCATGAACCGCGGCATGGAGGCCATGAACGGCCGCGTGGTCAAGCGCTACCGCGTGTACAGGTCAGACCTGTAAGGGCACCCTTACATCCCCTTGTGGGGTGGCGGTAGAGTTGCCCCATGCAGCGCAGCGACGAGCTCAAGGCCTCCCCGCCCATGTTCGAGTCGCGGTTCCTGGACCGGTTCACGCGCGTGCACCCGGTCGTGCCCGTGCTGCTGTTCGTCCCGGCCATCGCCGTGCTCTTCATCACCGGCGCCGGGCGCCTCGGCGCGGGCGAGGCGATCCTGCTCGCGGTCGCCGGCTACGCCTTCTGGAGGCTCACCGAGTACTGGCTGCACCGGGTGGTCTTCCACTACGAGCCCGAGCAGGGCATCGGCCGGCGCGTGCACTGGATGATCCACGGCGTCCACCACGACCACCCGAACGACCCGCTGCGGCTCGTGATGCCGCCGTCGGCCAGCATCCCGCTGGCGCTGCTGTTCCTCGGGTTCTTCTGGCTCGTGCTCGGCTACGACGCGGCGATGGCCTTCGGCGGCGGCTTCCTCGGCGGCTACCTGGCCTACGACATGCTGCACTACCACGTGCACCACCACACGCCGCGGACGGCGCTGGGGCGGCGCATGCGGGAGCTGCACATGCGCCACCACTTCCAGGACGACGACCGCGGCTTCGGCGTCAGCGCGCCGTACTGGGACTACGTGTTCGGAACGGCGCCGGTGCGCAAGGGCAACCGGGCCGTCCGCCGCACGGGCGACGAGCGCGCCGCCTGACGTGGCATCCTGCGTCCCGTGAACGAGCCGCGGGACGAGGACCTGTCCATCGCCACCACCGAGGACGCGGAGGTCGTCGACGCCCTGCCGGTGCCCGCGGGGGCCCCGGCGGCGACGGCGCCGCCGCGGGCCACGGGCGCCTCGCTGCTGCCCGCCGCGCCCGCCGCGCAGGCCGCCGTGGTCGCCGCGACCGGCTTCGCCGCGGGCGCCGCGACCGTCGCGGTCGTGCGGGCGCGCCACCGGCGCAAGGTCGCCAAGCGCTCGCGCAAGGCGCGCAAGCAGCTCGGCGAGGTGCTCGGCACCCGCTCGTTCCTGGTGGACATCCACCTGCTCGGCGGCCGGGACTAGGCGCGGGCCGGCGGCCGCGAGCGCGCGCCGCGGTCAGCCGCCGCACCATCGTCCGCTCCTTGCGGCCGGCCCGCCCGCCGGCCGCCGCCGCGTCGCGTAGGGTCCGGCGCCCGATGCTCGAGGTCCGTCGCGAAGTGCGCCCGCCGTGGCCCTACCGCCTGCCGTCCGGCGGCGGCATGGACGGCATCCTGCGCGTCCGCGGCGGCGTGCTCCAGCGGCTCGTCCACGTCGGCGACGAGCCGGCGGTCGTGCGCGTGGCGCAGACGGCGGCCGACGCCGTGCTCTTTGGCGCCCAGGCGCGGCACCGTGCGACGGCCGAGGAGGCGATCGCGCGGATGCGCTTCGCGCTGGGCGTCGACGACGATCTCGCGGCGTTCTACGCCGAGTTCCACGACGACCCGTGGATCGGGCCCTCGGTGCGGGCGCGGCCGTGGCTGCGGGTCTCCCGCCGGCCCGACCCGTTCGAGGCGCTGGCGTGGGCGATCTGCGAGCAGCTGATCGAGTACGTGCGCGCGGCGGCCATCGAGCGGCGGATCGTCGTGCGGCTCGGGCGGCGCTGCCCGCGCACCGGCCTGCGCGACCTGCCGGCCGCCGAGCGGCTGGCGGGCACCGCGCCCGCGCTGCTGCAGTCCTTCGACCTCGCGGCGGGCCGCGCGCTGGCGCTGACGAGGGCGGCGCGCGAGGTCGCCTCCGGCCGCGCGGACCTGCGCGCCGCCGACCACGAGCGCGCGTGGGCGCGCCTGCGGCGGATCCCCGGGATCGGGTCGTGGACGATCGCGGTGCTCGCGCTGCACGGCCAGGGCCGCTTCGACGTGGTGCCGGCCGGCGACCTGGCCTACCTCAAGCTCCTGGGCCGGATGCGCGCGGGCGGCAACCCCGCCGCGCGCGCGACCGAGGAGGAGGTCCTGGAGGCGTTCGCGCCCTACGGCGCGTGGCGCGGGCTCGCCGCCGCGCACGCGCTGGGCACCAAGGCCACGGGCGCGGCGACGCGCTTCGCCTGGAGCGGCTCGCGGCCGCCGGTCAGATCCCCTGCCCCGGCACGAACTCGTTCGTCAGCGCGGTGGGGGTCGGCGCCCGCTTGAGCAGGTCGTTCTCGACCATCCAGTCGCCGTAGGCCTTCCACGCGTCGAGGTCCTGCCATCCGAACGGCTTGCCGTTCTCCGGGAAGAACACCGGCAGCGTCGCCTTGACGGCCGCGAGCTGCAGCCCGCGGTCGAGGTCCTTGTTGGCCTTCAGCAGCGGCTCGACGCCCTTGGCCGGGTCCTCGCGCAGCAGCTTGTGGCCGCGGCCGACGGCCTGCAGGAAGCGGCGCAGGACGTCGCCGCGCTCGCGCAGGGTGTCGCGCTCGGCGATGAACACCAGCTCGTTGTAGGCCGGCACGCCGGCGTCCTCCATGCGGACGATGCGCGGGTGCTTGCCCTCGCGCCGCAGCTGGACGCCCTCGTAGTTCCAGAAGGCGCCCAGCGTCGCGTCGACGCGCTTGGAGAGCATCGCGGGCACGAGGTTGAAGCCGACGTTGACCTCCTTGACCGACCCCTCGCCGACGCCCGCCTGCTTGAGGATCGTCTTCAGGTAGGCCGACTGGTACGGGATGCCCGCGGTGCCGACGGTCCTGCCCTTGAGGTCCTCGGGGCCGCGCACCCGGCCCGACGGCAGCGACATGAGCGACGTCAGCGGCTTCTGGACCAGCGCGCCGAAGGAGACCACGGCCGCGCCCTTGTCGCGGGCGAGCAGGACCTCGGGCTCGTAGGAGATCGCGATGTCCGCCTTGCGCGCCTGGACCAGCTTCGTCGGCGCCGCGGGGTCGCCGGGGACCTGAATGTCGACGTCGAGCCCCGCCTGCCGGAAGAACCCGGCCGCCTGCGCCGCGTAGATGCCGGCGTGGTCGGCGTTGGGGAAGTAGTCGAGGACGAGCGTGAGGCGCTCGGTCTTCGGCGTCCCGTCGGGGGTCTCGTCCTTGGCGCCGCACGCGGTGAGCGTCACGGCGGCCAGGACGGCCAGCAGCGCGGTGAGGGGGCGGATCACGGGATCGGGTCCTTTCGTCGGTGGGCCCACGGCGCCAGGCGGCGCTCGGCGAGGGCGAGGAGGGCGAAGCAGCAGACGGCCAGCGCGGCGAGCACCACGACCGCGGCCCAGGCACGCGGGGTCTCGAGCTGCGGGATGGCCTGGAGGAGGAGGTGGCCGAGGCCGTCCTCGGAGCCGGCGTACTCGGCGAACACGGCGGCGATGCCGCCGACGGCGACGGCGATCTTCGCGCCCGACAGCGCGGCGGGCAGCGCCGCCGGCGCCTCGGCCCAGCGGAACGCCTGCCAGCGCGACGCGCCGAGCGTGCGCAGGAGCTTGTGCTGCTCGGGCTCGACCGAGCGCAGGCCGTCGAGCGTCGTGACGACGATCGGGAAGAAGCACACGAGCGCCACGATCACGAGCTTGGGCAGGATCCCGTAGCCGAACCAGACGACCAGCAGCGGCGCGACGGTGACGATCGGGATCGCCTGCGAGCCGACCAGCAGCGGGTAGACCGCGCGGCGCAGCAGCGGGGAGAAGTGCAGCGCGATCGCCAGCGCGGCGCCGACGACCAGCGCGAGCGCGAGTCCGAGGACGACCTCCTGCGCGGTGACGAGCAGGTTGTCCCACAGCAGCCCGCGGTCGTCGTAGAGCGCGCGGCCGACCTCGGTGGGCGCCGGGAGGATGAAGTCGTCCACGTTGCCGGCGCGCGCGTAGAGCTCCCAGGCGCCGAGCAGCAGGAGGAAGAGGAGCGCCGCGAGCATCAGCCCGGCTCCCCGCCGGCCTCGCGTGCGCCGCCCGCCTCGCCGCCGGCCGCGGCGAGCGCCTCAAGCGCGCGCGCCCGCACCGCCACGACCTCGTCCGCCGTCGCCGGGCGCGGGCGCGGCGTCTCGACGGCGATCTCGGCGACGACCCGCCCCGGCCGCGGCGAGAGCACCACGACGCGGTCGGCGAGCACGGCCGCCTCCTCGACGTCGTGGGTGACCAGCAGGACCGTGCGCGGCTCGCGGGCGAGGACCTCGGTCAGCCACCCGTGCAGCTCCGCGCGCGTGATCGCGTCCAGGGCGCCGAACGGCTCGTCGAGGCAGAGCACCGGCGCGCCGGCCAGCAGCGTCCGCGCGAACGCCACGCGCTGGCGCATGCCGCCGCTGAGCTCGTAGACCTTGGCGCGCTCGAAGCCGGCGAGGCCGACCTCCCGCAGCAGCGCGTGCGCGCGCTCGCGCGCCTGCGCCTTCCCGACGCCCTGCAGCCGCAGCGGCAGCGCGGCGTTGCCCAGCGCGTCGAGCCAGGGGAGGAGCTGGTCGCGCTGGGGCATGAGCACCGCGCGCGCGGCCCGCACACTCCCCGCGTCGGGCGCCTGCAGCCCGCAGACGAGCTCCAGCAGCGTCGACTTCCCGCTGCCCGACGCGCCGACGACCGCGACGACCTCGTGGCGCGCCGCGCGCAGGGTCACGCCGTCCAGGGCCGTCACCGGCCCGAACGTCCGCGTGACGCCGAGGAGCTCCACCTCGGCCTCGTCTGCACCAGGTCGAGGCCCTTCCACCGGCGCCTCGAGATCGGTCGCCATGTCTCCCTCCGCGGGCATTACCCCACAGGTTCGAAGGGTCAGCGCCGGGATCGCGAGGCGCTATCTCAGCCCGCTTCCGCGAGCCCCCCTGTTTGCGCGCCGAAGGCTACCGAGCCGGCGCCGTCAGTGGTGCATCGGGCGCGTGAGCGCCTTGACGAAGTCCTCGAGCTGCTGGGTGGTCCAGCACTCGAAGGCCTCGCAGTGCTGCTCGTAGGACGAGATGACCGAGTCGCCGTAGTTCCAGTACAACCGCGGCTCGGGGTTCAGCCAGAACGTGCGGCCCGCCTTGGCGGCGATCGAGCCGAAGGTGTCGGCGGCGGGGTCGCGGCCGTTGGTGCGCGCGTCGCCGAGCACGATGACCGTCGCGCGCGGGTGCAGGTCGTCCTCGACGAGCTGGCGGAACTCGTGCCAGACGCGCCCGTAGTCGGTGTAGCCGCTGATGTCGGCGACGCCGGCGTCGCGGCCGATCGCCTCGGAGACCGCCTTGAAGTCGCGCTCCTTGGCGAAGACCTCGGTGACCTCGCTGATGCGCTCGATGAAGACGAACGAGCGCATCTTGCGGAACGAGTCGTGCAGCGCGTGGAGCACGCTGAGGAAGAAGACCGACGCGCTGGTGACCGACGTCGACACGTCGCACAGCACGTAGATCTCGGGCCGGCGGGGCCGCGTCGGCTTGAGCTTGATGTTGACCGGGACGCCGCCGAACTCCAGCGACGCGCGCATGGTCTTGCGCATGTCGACGTGGGCGTGGCGCTTGCGGCCGCGCTGCTCCTGGCCCTGGGTCTTCAGGCGCCGCTTGAGCTGCGCGACGACGCGGTGGACCGCGGCGAGGTCCTGCAGCGGCCCCGAGGGCAGCGCGCGGTCCATCTCGTTCAGGGGCCGGGCGGCGGGCAGCTGCTCGGTGCGCTCGATCTGCGCGCGCTCGAGCTCCTGGCGCAGCAGCGCCTCGAAGCGGCGGATCTCGTCGCGCGGCAGGCCCTCGTGGCGCGGGTCGTCCTGCGGGAGGTCGGGCTGCGGCTCGCCGCGCAGCTGCAGCGACCGGCGGATGCGCTGGACGTCGACGCCGATGACGCCCGAGCCCTCGCCCTGGCGGCCGAACGCCGCGATGGCCAGGCGCGCGAGGTCGCGCATCATGCCCTCGTTGCCGTCGCGGATCGCCATCGCGACCTGACGGCGCAGCTCCTCCATGTTGAGCTGGCCGGCGTCCTCGGGGCTGATGCCGCCCTCCTCGTGCACGCCCTCCTCGACCGCCGCCAGCTCGGCGGCGCGGAAGAAGAAGCGGTCGAAGACGAGCTCGAAGACGCGGCGGTCGTCGGGCGACTTGGCCAGCGTCGCCGCGAGCCCCTCGCGGAAGTCCACCGCGTCGGTCCACGGCACGTGCTCGAGGACGGCGAACGCGTCGAGCAGCTCGCTGGTGCCGATCGCGACGCCCTCGCCGCGCAGCTCCTCGCCGAACTGGAGCAGGCGCGCGGCGATGCCCGGCGGCACGCTGGCGCTGCCGTGGAGGCTCGCGGCGCGCGAGGGGCTACGAGGCGGCGGGGGCACCAAGGCCGAGCTTCACCCCGACCCGCTCGGACACCACGTCGAGGTCCGTGCGGTGCTTGACGATGATGGACATGGTCTCGGTGAACACCTTGCTGTCGATGTCCTGCGCGCCGAGCAGCAGCAGCGCCCGCGCCCAGTCGATCGACTCCGCGATGCTCGGCGGCTTCTTGAGGTCGAGGTCGCGGACGAGCGCGACGACCTCGACGAGCTTGCGCGCGACGGTCTCCGGCAGCTCGGGCGTGTGGAGCCTGACGATCGGCACGCGCCGCTCGAGGATGCGCCGCTCGACCGCCGCCTCGGGGAAGGGGATGTGCAGGTGCAGGCAGCGGCGCTTGAGCGCCTCGGTGAGCTCGCGCGTGTTGTTGGAGGTCAGCAGCACGACGGGCTGCGTGCGCGCCTCGACGCGGCCGAGCTCGGGGATCGAGATCTGGAAGTCGGAGAGGACCTCCAGGAGCATCGCCTCGAACTCCTGGTCGGTCTTGTCGATCTCGTCGATCAGCAGGACCACCGGCTGCTCGCTGGCGATGGCGGTCATCAGCGGGCGCTCGAGCAGGAACTCCTCGCCGAAGATGTCGCCCTGCACCTCGTCCCACTCGGTGCCGTGGCGCTCGGCCTGGATGCGCAGCAGCTGCTTGCGGTAGTTCCACTCATAGAGCGCCTTGGCCTCGTCCAGGCCCTCGTAGCACTGCAGGCGCACGAGCTCGCGGCCCAGGTAGCGGCTCAGCGCCTTGGCCAGCTCGGTCTTGCCGACGCCGGCCGGCCCCTCGACCAGGATCGGCTTGCCGAGGCGCGCGGCGAGGTAGCTGACGAGCGAGGCGGACTCGGACGGCAGGTAGCCGACGGCCCGCAGGCCCTCGTTGACGTCCTGGACGGAGGTGGGCTCGACTGGCATGTGGACGGGGGATTCTACGTAGGGTTCCCCGCGTGCCCCTCGCGGCCGACGAGATCCCGGCGGCTCCGGTCCTCGGCCTGATGGCCCTGGGCGTCGTCGTCGCGCTCGTCGGGCACGTCGTCAAGGACCGGCGGATCGTCGGCATGGGGATCGCCGTGGTGTTCGTCGCGACCTTCCTGATGGTGCTCGGCGCGTTCGTCGCCTACCAGGGCGACGAGCCCGACCCGCGGCCGCCCGAGGACCGGCAGAAGCCGTTCTAGGTGATCACGTGCGGGTGCCGAAGCGCTCGCAGCCCTTGACCCGGTCGCGCGTGTCGCGCAGGACGCGGTCCTGGCGGCCGGAGCCGCAGTCGACGGTGTCCACGGCGCCGTCGCCGCGGGCGCGGATCGAGTCGTTGCCGGAGCCACCGCGCAGCCGGTCCCGGCCGTTGCCGCCGACGAGGACGTCGTCGCCGGCGTCGCCGCGCAGGTCGTCGTCGCGGCCGCCGCCCTCGAGCCGGTCGCTGTCGGCGCCGCCGCGCAGCCGGTC
>JACRMD010000142.1 GCA_016215085.1 Solirubrobacterales bacterium
GCCTGACCAAAGAGGAAATTTACGAACACCTGCGCCCGCGCTTCGACAAGCTGTACCTGCCGGACGACATCGTGTTCATCGAGGCCGTGCCCAAGACCAGCGTGGGCAAGTTCGACAAGAAGGTGCTGCGCGCCCGGCTCGCCGACGGCGAGCTGCCGGGCCGCGTCGTCGTCGACCTCCACGCGGCCGCGGAGCGCGCGTAGCTAGCCGTCGCCGGGCCCGCTGCCGCGGTCCAGCAGCGGCACGAGCGAGACCGCGGCGCGCAGGGCCAGCGACGAGGCGTCCTTGCCGCCGGCGAGCTCGAGCGCGCGGCGGACCCGGTAGGCGGCGGTGTTCTGGTGGACCGCCAGGCGCGCCGCCGTCCGCGAGAAGCTCTGGCCCTCCTCCTGGAAGACGCGCAGCGTGTCGAGCAGGCGCCGCGTCGCCTCGTCGCCGGCGGCCAGCGGCCCGAGCGTGCGGCGGACGAACCGGCGCGCGCGCTCGGCGTCGCCGGTCAGCAGCGCGAGCACGCCCGTCTCGTCGTCGTAGCGGACGACGGCCGGCCCGTCGCCGGCCAGGCGCGCGACGCGCCGCGCGACCCGCGCCTGCAGGTGGCTGTCGCGAAAGCCCTCCAGGCCGCGCCCCGGGCGACCGAGCGCGACGCGCAGCGGGCCGTGCGCGCCGCCGGCCACCGCGTCCAGCGCCTCCTCGGCGAGCGGGTCGAAGCCGTGCACCCACGCCCACAGGGCCGTCGCCCCGTCGCGGACGAGCAGCGGCCTGGCCGCCGGCCCGGCCAGCCGCTGCGCGAGCTCGGTCGCGTGCGCCTCGAGCGCCGTGCCGCCCAGATCGCCGACGGGCCCGTCGAGCCAGGCGATCATCGCGACGTGCCAGCCGCCGAGCTCGTAGCCGAGCCGGGCCGCGGCGACCTGCTGGTCGAGCTCGGCGTCGTCGAGGATCGCGCGGACCGTGTCGGCGCGGAGCGCCTCGGTGCTGCGCGCGCGCCGGTCGCGGTGCTCCTCGAAGGCCTGCAGCAGCGGCTCGCTGATCGCGTCGACCCAGCGGAAGAAGAACGCCGAGGAGGCCGCGGTCGCCTCGGCGAGCGCCTGCGGGTCGGCGTCCTGGGCGACGAGCTCGTCGTACCAGAGCTCCCAGTACCGCGCGTGGCCGAGTCGGTAGGTCCGCAGCAGCGACTCGGCCGAGACGCCGCGGTCGGCGGCCAGGCGCGCCCACTGCAGCGCCTCGTGCGGCGGGTTGAGGTCCGCCGGATCGGTCCACGTGAGCGCCATGGCCGTGATGAGCCGCGCGCTCGCGCGGGCGGTCGCGTGCGTCTGCTCGCGCAGGTCCTCGTCGCGGACGAGCTCGGGCATCTGCTCGTCCAGCAGGCCCATGAGCTCGTGGGTGATCGCGTCGACGCGGGCGTCGATCTCGCGCGCCGCGCCGGCGATCGCCGCGGTGGCCGCCGGGGAGAGCGGGCGGGATGCGATCGCGCGAGCCTCCCACAACGGGAGGCCCGCGCCGGTCAGGCCGCCTCCGGGGTCCAGGTGGCCGACAGGCGCTTGATGCCGTTGATGAAGTTGGCCACCAGGAAGTCGGCCTCCGGCGCCTGGATGTCGGGGATCCGCGTGTAGACCTCGGTCAGCAGCGTCTTGAGCATCGTGCGCGCCAGCGCCGAGCCCAGGCAGAAGTGCGGGCCGCCGCCGCCGAAGGCCTGGTGGCGGTTGGGGTCGCGCAGGATGTCGAACGTGTACGGGTTCTCGTAGACGTCCTCGTCGCGGTTGCCCGAGCAGTACCAGAGGACCACCTTCTCGCCCGCGCGGATCTCGGCGTCGCGGATCGTGACGTCCTGCGTGGCCGTGCGGCGCATGTGCAGCAGCGGGGAGGCCCAGCGCAGGACCTCCTCGACCGCGCCGTCGATCCGGGCGGGGATGTCCTGCATGAGCAGGTCGCGCTGGTCGGGATGGCGCGAGAAGGCGTGGATCGCGTGCGCCGAGGCGTGGCGCGTCGTGTCGTTGGCGGCGACCGCGAGCAGCACGAAGAACGCGCAGATCTCGTCGTCGGTCATCCGCTCGCCGTCCCACTCCGCCTGGACGATCCAGGTCATGAGGTCCTCGCCGGGCTTGCGGCGGCGCTCCTCCGCCAGCATCGCGGCGACCTCGCGCAGCTCCATGACCGCGCCGCCGAACAGCTCCAGGGCGGTCAGGCCGCCGCGCGCCTCGGGGTCGGTCCACGACAGCAGGCGCTGCGCGGCGTCGATCGTCCGGTCGTGGACCTCGCCCTCCGGGAGCCCGAAGAAGCTGCCGAAGATCCGGCCCGGCAGCTTGACCGAGACCAGCTCGACGAAGTCGCCCTGGCCGAGCGGCGCCATCTCGTCGATGAGGTCGCGGGCGTGGCCGGCGACCCAGCCCTCCAGCCGGCGCATGTTGCCCGGCTTGAAGGCGTTCATGGTGATGCCGCGCAGCTGCGCGTGGCGCGGGTCGTCCATGGCGATGAACGACTGCGCGAGCTCCGTCATCTCGGGCGAGAAGTCCTCCATCGTGATGCCGCCCGCCGAGGAGAAGATCTTGGGGTTGCGGCTCGCGAACCGGATGTCCTCGTACTTGGTCAGCGACCAGAAGCCGCGCGTGTTCTCCTCGGGCGGCAGCAGGTCGGACTCGGCCGGCCGGCTCCACACCACGGGGCTCTCGCGGCGCAGCACGGCGAAGGCGGCGTCGCGCTCCTCCTGGGGCCGCTCCCAGAACGAGCGGGCGGCGAGGTCGATCTGGCTTGCGGTGGTCGTCACGGCGCCCAGCCTCTCCGGTGCGCACCCGTCCGCGCCTCGGGAAAACCCCAAGGTGCGGGCCCGGGGTTCGTCAGGACCACAAGGGCTTGCACTCCCGTCCCGGAGCGCGAGAGGATCGGCTCGTCGATCGAGAGGAGACGGCATGCCTGGTGTGGAATCGCGCGACTTCGATTCGCCGGACGAGACGAGGGCGCCGGACAAGACGCAGGTCGATGTCGTGCGCATGGGGAGCACGGTCGCCGCGCGGATGACCTTCGAGCCGGGCTGGCGCTGGTCGGAGTGCGTCAAGCCCGTCGCCGGGACCGAGAGCTGCCAGCTGCGGCACGTCGGCGTCGTGGCCTCCGGCCGGATGGCCGTCAGGCACGACGACGGCACCGAGGTCGAGATCGGGCCGGGCGAGGCGTACATCATCGAGCCGGGCCACGACGCGTGGGTCCTCGGCGACGAGCGGTTCGTCGGCTTCGAGTTCGAGTCGCGGTCGGCGGAGGAGTACGCGAAGGGCTAGCGCCGGCGTGCGACGCCGAGGATGTGCGGCACCCTCGGCTCGAGGGCGCTCGCGCTGAACCCGAAGCGCTCGCTGCGCTCGATCGTGAACCCGGCGGCCTCGATGGCGGCGCCGGTGTCCCGCGCCACGTGGCAGCCGCCGGCGAGCGCGGGCCACAGGCCGGTGCGGTCGGCGAGCTGGAGCAGCCCGCGCTTGGGATGGTGGTGCGGCACGACGTGCTCGTAGAAGCGCAGCTCGCCGCCGGGGCGCACGACGCGGCGCAGCTCGGCCAGCGCCGTCGCCTGGTCGGGGACGCTGCAGAGCACGAGGCTGACCACGGCGGCGTCGGCCTCGCCGTCGGCGAGCGGCAGCGCGTCGGCGACGCCGGCCTCCACGCGGACGGGCACCGGCGCGCGTGTCGCGGCCTCCCGGGCGGCGGCGCGCAGCTCGGGCTCGGGCTCCACGGCGACGACCGCGGTCACCGCGGCGGGGTAGTGCGCGAAGTTGAGGCCGTGGCCGGCGCCGACCTCGACGACGCGTCCGCTGAGGCCGTCCAGCAGCCGGCGGCGGTGCTCGGTCGCCCCGCGGCGCTCGGCGCGCTCGGCCGCCCCGGGGTACATGCGCGCGAAGCGGGGGCGGGGGAGGTCGGTGGTCACGGGCGCGCCTCGGCGGTGGCGCGGGCGGCGATGCCGTCGACCAGCAGGGCCAGCGCCTTGGAGAACAGGTCGGGCGGGACGGCGCGCGAGCCGTGCAGCATGTGGTGGGCCCACAGCCCGGTGCCGAGCGCGTCGATGACGACCGCCAGCTGCCCGGGCTCCATCCCGAGGGCGTCGGCGAACGGCGCGGCCCGCTCGGCGACGATCTCGTCCAGCGCGGCGCGCATCTGGGCGGTCCGGCGGGCGAAGGCGCGGCGGAAGGCGGGGTCGCGGGCGGCGTGGGCGAGGAACTCGAAGTACAGCGCCCGCCACTGCGGGTCGCCGGTCATCGCGTCGAGCGCGCCCTGGGCGGCGAACTGCGCCTGGCGGCTGGTGGCCTCGACGTCGTCGTCGGCGCCGGCGAAGGCCGCGCGGAGGTCCTGCGCGTGCTCGGCGCAGCGCCGGTCCAGCAGCTCGAGGAACAGCTCCTCCTTGTCGGAGAAGTTGTAGTAGACGGCGCCGCGGCTGAAGCCGGCCTCCTCGGCGACCGCCTCGAGGCTCGTGCCGTGGAAGCCGCGCCGGGCGAAGACGTTCGCCGCCGCGGCGAGCACCTGCTCGCGCGTCTCGGCGCGCCGCTGCTCCTGGGTCTTGCGCTTGCACTTCATGCAGGGGCGTAGTTTCATACAGACATGCATGTTCCGTCAAGGGCGTATGAGGCGCTCGTCCGGCGCCGGCGGATGCGCCGGCACCCGGCGCCGACGTTCCTCTTCGTGGACCTCGTGGGGTACACCGCGCTGACGGACGAGCGAGGGGACGAGGCCGCGGCGGCGCTCGCACGGGAGTTCCGGCGCACGACGGGCGCGCTCTGCCGCGAGCACGGCGCCACCCAGGTCAAGTCGATGGGCGACGGCGTGATGATCTGGGCGCCCGACCCCGCGGCGGCGATCGCGCTCGCGGCGGCCGTCGTGGAGCGGGTGGGCGGGCGCCCCGACCTCCTGCCGGTCCGCATCGGCGTGCACACCGGCAGCGCGGTCATGCGCGGCTGCGACTGGTACGGCGCCGCCGTCAACGTCGCCGCACGGCTCTCGCGCCAGGCCGAGCCCAACCAGGCGCTGGTGAGCGCGGCCACGCGGGAGGCGGCGGGCGGCGCGGGCGACGCGCTGTCGGGCTGCGCGGAGCTCGAGCTGCGCGGCGTCCGGCGCCCCGTGTCCGTGTGGCGGCTGGCCTAGCGCTCAGCGCGGCTTGGTCGCGCGGATCGTCGAGCCCATGGCGCCGAACTTCGCCGCCTTGCGCCGCGTGTCCTCGAAGGCCGAGCGGGCGTACGTGTCGACGAGCTCGCCCTGCGTGATGTCGGTGTAGGCCCGCTGCACGAGCAGGCGCGCGTGCTCCCCGTGGAGCAACGCGCCGGCGATTCACCCGGTCCAGAGGTCGATGCGCTCGCGCGCGTCCTCGGATACCTCGTGGTGGATGACGACGTCGGCCAGCTGCAGCCGTCCGCCGGGGCGCAGGACGCGGTCGATCTCGTCCAGCACGGCGTCCTTGTCGGGCACGAGGTCGATGACGCCGTTGGAGATCACGACGTCGACCGAGGCGTCGCCGAGCGGCAGCGCCTCGATCAGCGACTCGTGCAGCTCGACGTTGGCGAGCCCCATGGCCGCGGCGCTGTCGCGGGCCCGCTCGAGCATCGCGGGCGTCATGTCGACGCCGATCACGCGGCCGGAGGGCCCGGTCATCTGCGCGGCGATCAGCAGGTCGGTGCCGGCGCCGCAGCCGAGGTCGAGCACGACCTCGCCGGGGTCGACGCGGCCGAGCCGCCAGTGGTTCGCCACGCCGGCGAAGCTCTCGACGGTCGCGTCCGGCACACGGCCGAGCTCCGGCTCGGGGTAGCCGAGCTCCCGCGCCCACGATCGCCCGGTGGGGAAGATGTAGTCCTGGTCCTGGTCGACGGAGACGTCGGTGTAGGTCTTGCGGATCTCCTCGCGCAGGACGCCGACGTCGACGCGGATCTCGTTGGTGCTCATGCGGCTCGCTCCTGCAGTGCCAGCTTCCACTCGGGCCACCCTTCGTCGAGGCGGCGGGCCTCGCGGCCCGCGGCGCGCAGGCGGTGGACGGCCTCGTTGGCGTACGCGCAGAACGGCCCGCGGCAGTACGCGATGACCTCGCGGCCCTCGGGCAGCTCGGCGAGCCGCTGCTCGAGCTCGTGGATCGGGATCGACCGCGCGCCCTCGATGTGGCCGGCCGCGAACTCCTCGTGCGGGCGGACGTCGACCACCACGACGTCGCCGCGGCGCATCCGCTTCAGCAGCTCCTCGCGGTCGACGGCCTCGGCGTCCTCGCCGAGGTAGGCCTGGGCGGCGCGCTCGACCTCGGCCAGCCGCGTGACGGCGGTCTGCCGCAGGGCCAGCCACAGCTCGAGCACGTCGTCGCCGCTCAGCGCGTAGCGCACGCTGGTGCCCTCGCGCCGGCGGCCGACCAGGCCGGCGGCGTGCATAGCCAGGAGGTGCTGCGACGTGTTGGCGGTCGACTGGCCGATGGCCCGCGCGAGCTCGTCGACCGTCCGCGGCGCCTGCGCGAGCAGGTCCAGCAGCTCCAGGCGCCGGGCGCTGCCGAACGCCTTGCCCATCGCCGCGATGGCCTCGAACAGGGCGGTCTTCTCCGCGCGGCTGCTCATCGGTTGACATTCAAGCGATCACTTGATTAGTTGTCAAGCCATGTACTTCCGCCAGCTGCTCCACGACGAGACGGCGTGCGCCTCGTACCTCCTCGGCTGCAAGACGACCGGCGAGCTGGCCGTCGTCGATGCCCACGCCGACCTCGTCGACGAGTACGTCACGCTTGCGGAGGGCCAGGGCGCGCGCATCGTCGCTGTGCTCGAGACCCACGTGCAGGCCGACCACGTGTCGGGGCTGCCGGCGCTCGTGGCGCGCACCGGCGCGACGGCGTACCTGCCCGAGGGCGCGGGGGTCGCGTTCGCGCACGAGCCGCTCGCGGACGGCGACGTCGTCGTCCTGGGAAACACCACCCTGCTCGCGCTCGCCACGCCCGGCCACGCCCTCGCCCACCACGCCTACGTGGTGACCGACCATGCGCGGTCGAACGACCCGTGGCTGGTCCTCAGCGGCGACGCGCTGCTGGTCGGCGACGCCGGCCGGCCCGACCTCCACGCCCACGGCGAGCACGCCGTCGAGGAGCTCGCCGCGACGCTGTACCGCTCGCTCACCGACCGCCTGCTGGCGCTGCCCGACGACCTCGTGCTGCTTCCCGCGCACTACTCCGGCTCGGTCTGCGGGCGCGGCCTGTCGGCGACCCCGGTGTCGACCGTCGGGTACGAGCGGCGCAACAACAAGGCCTTGGCCTTCGGGTCGGAGGAGGCGTTCGTCGCCGCGCTGACGACGGACATCCCGCCGGCGCCCGCGCGGCAGGCGGAGATCGTCGCCGCCAACCGCGCCGGCCGGCAGCCCGCCGACGTGGCATGACGCCCGCGGGCGTGCGCCTCGGACTGCGCGAGAACCTCGCGCAGTTCAGCCTCCTCATCGCCGTCAACGCGTTCGTCGGCGCGATGGTCGGCCTCGAGCGCTCGACGCTGCCGCTGGTCGGCCGCGAGGACTTCGGGCTGTCGTCCAGCGCCGCGGTCGTCTCCTTCATCGCGGCGTTCGGCCTGGCCAAGGCCTGCACGAACCTCGGCGCCGGGGCGTTCGCCGCGCGCGCCGGCCGGCGGCGGCTGCTGATCGCCGGCTGGGTCGTCGCGCTGCCGGTGCCGGTGCTCATCGCCGTCGCCCCGAGCTGGAGCTGGATCGTCGCGGCCAACGTCCTGCTCGGCGTCAACCAGGGCCTCGCGTGGTCCATGACGGTGGTGATGAAGATCGACCTCGTCGGCCCGAAGCGGCGCGGGTTCGCGCTGGGCCTCAACGAGGCGGCGGGCTACGGCGGCGTCGCGCTCGCCGCGGCGGCCACGGGCTGGCTGGCGTCCACGTTCGCCGCCCGCGACGTGCTGGTCGTCGCCGGCGCCGCGATCGCGCTCGCCGCGCTGGCGCTGTCGGTCCTGTTCGTCCGCGACACCGCCGACCACGTCGCGCTCGAGCAGGCCGCCCACCACGCCGGGGACGGCGCCGCCGCGCCGCCGATGCGCGAGGCCTTCCCCGAGGCGACGTGGCGCGCGCCCGCGCTGCGCTCGGCCTCCCAGGCGGGGCTGGTCAACAACCTCAACGACGCGCTGGCCTGGGGGCTGGTGCCGCTGTTCCTCGCCGCCCACGGCGCCGGGCCGGGGGCGATCGGGCTCGTCGCGGGGCTGTACCCGGCGGTCTGGGGCGCCGGGCAGATCTGGACCGGGCACTGGTCCGACCGCGTCGGGCGCAAGCCGCTGATCGTCGCGGGCATGCTCCTGCAGGCGGGCGCGCTCGGCGTGCTCGCGCTGAGCGCGGGGGCGGTGGCCGCGGCGGCGGTCGCCGCGGTGGCGCTCGGCGCAGGCACCGCGCTCGTGTACCCGACGCTCATCGCCGCGATCTCCGACGCGGTCGCGCCGGTCGCGCGTGCGCCGATGGTCGGCGTCTACCGCTTCTGGCGCGACATGGGGTACGTGGCGGGGGCGCTGATCGCCGGCCTCGTCGCCGACGCGCTGGGCTACGGCGGCGCGGTCGGCGTCGTCGCCGGCCTCACCGCGCTCTCGGGGCTGTGGGTGGCCTTCGACATGCCGCCGCGGCCGGCGCCCGCCGGGCTGCGCCCGCACCGGGCGGGGATGACGCCGTCGTGACCGACGCCGGCGCCGCCTACGACCGCCACGTCGGGCGCTACGGCGCGCAGCTCGCCGCCGGCCTGGTCGAGGTCGCCGGCATCCGGCCGGGGCAGCGGGTGCTCGACGTCGGCTGCGGCCCCGGCCCGCTCACCGCGGCCCTGGCGGAGGTCGTCGGCGCCGGGCTCGTGAGCGCGGTGGATCCGTCGGCGCCCTTCGTCGCGGCCTGCCGCGCGCGGGTGCCCGGCGCCGACGTGCGCGTCGGCGCCGGCGAGCGCCTGCCCTTCGACGACGACGCCTTCGACGCCGCGCTCGCGCAGCTCGTCGTCCAGCTCATGGACGACCGCGAGGCGGGCGTGCGCGAGATGGCGCGGGTCACGCGGCCGGGCGGCGCCGTCGCCGCGCTGGTCTGGGACGCGAC
>JACRMD010000143.1:0-597 GCA_016215085.1 Solirubrobacterales bacterium
CGCGGCGTGCCGCTGGCCGTGACGCTCGCGGGCGGCTACGCGCCCGACGTGCGCGACGCGGTGGACATCAACGCGGCGACGATCGAGGTGGTGGCGCGGCGCTCGCGCCGCGGCTCGCCGAGGAGCGGGCGTGGTGCGCCCACGGGTGGCCGCGCGCCGAAGGGCGCCGCCGCTCAGCGCGCGGTGTAGGTCCCGCCGGCCCGGACGAGCGCGGTCTTCCGCGACCGCAGGTTGCGCACGGAGACGGCGCCCTCGACGACGCGCGTGCGGGTGCCCGCGCACGTCTCCTCGGTCAGCCACTTCGTGCCGCGCACGGTGGCGACGCTCGACTTGCCGCGGGTGCGGAAGCGGCCGTGGGAGTCGCTGCCCCAGAGGCGCGGCGCGCGGCCGCGGGACGAGCGCGCGGCCTTGCGGCACGGCGGCATCGCGCCGCGCAGGACGAGCTCGGTCATGCCCGCGCCGCCGCGCGGCTGGCGGATCTCGAACCGCCCGCCCCAGAAGCGCGCGGTCTGCACGCCGCCGGCTACGGCGGTCGTCAGCTCGAGCACGCCGTTGCGCGTGTCCACCACGGTGCCCGGCGCGATCGCCGTCGCGTCC
>JACRMD010000143.1:679-16727 GCA_016215085.1 Solirubrobacterales bacterium
GCGCGGTCGCGCCAGCGCACGACGCCCTCGGCCTCGGCCACGACGACCGCCGTGCCGATCTCGGGCGCGGGCGGGACGGCCTCGAGGGGGGGGCCGGGAGGCGCGACCAGCGGCGCGGGCTCCGGCAGCACGGCCGGCGGGGCGCCGGGCGCGGTGGCGTCGGCCACGGGCCGGCCGGGCGCGTCGGCGGCGGGCGTGTCGGCGGGCGCGGTCGGAGGGTCGACGGCCGGCGTGGAGGCGAGCTGGCCGGCGGCGCCCGGGGTCGCGAAGGTCGCGTCGGGCCCCTGCGTCGCGCCGAACCTGTTGGCCGCCACGACGCGGAAGTGGTAGGTCGTCCCCGCCGTCAGGCCGCTCACCCGGGCCGTCACCAGGCGCGAGGTCAGGTTCTTGTCGATCGAGCCCTCGGCGGAGCGGTACCCGTAGGCGTCGGTCGTCCCGAGCTCGAAGGCGTAGGTCGTGTCGTCGTCGTTGGGGCGGACCCTGGCCTGCAGGGTCGCCGCGCTCGACGACGCCACGGTGGCGGTGCCGGCGTCGACGCCGGGCGGCAGGTCCGTGCTCGCGACGGCGGGCACCGCGAGCCCGGCGGCGGCGAGCACCAGGAGCGGGATGCGGCGCGCGGAGACCATGGGTCCCGGTGATCGGACGCGCTGGAGCCGCGCCGCACGAGCGCGTCAGCGCCAGGACGGATGGTGGACGAGCCTCCTACCGGAACCTGGGGAGGACCTCCCTCGCGTAGAAGTCCAGGAAGCCGTCCTGGTCGTCGCCGATCTGCTGGATGTAGCACTCGTCGTAGCCGGCGTCGAAGACCTCCTGGATGGCTCTCGCGTGGACCTCCGGATCGGGCCCGCACGGCACGGCCTCGCGGATCATGTCCTCGGTGACGAGCTTGGAGGCCTGCATGAAGTGCGCGGGCATCGGCAGCACCTGGGCCAACTCGCCGGGCAGCGCGTCGTTGGGCCAGATGCGGTGCGCGGTCCGGACGCCCTCGTCCTCGGTGGCCGCCCAGCAGACCTTGCGCCCGACGTGCGCCGTGCCGCGGCCGCCCGCCTCGCGGTACCGGCGCAGCGCCTCGGCGTCGGGCCCGACCGTCATGTAGCCGTCGCCGATGCGGCCGGCGACCTCGATCGCCTTCGGCCCGAAGCCGGAGACGTGGATCGACCCAGGCGGCCTCGAAGCCCGCCTCCTCCGCCTTGCGGGCCGTGTCGACGAGGAACGGCGCGCCGTGCTCCTCGGAGCTCAGGAAGATGCCGATGGTGGCCATGCACCGGGCACTACCCGGCGCTGACCTCTTCAGCCTCGCGCAGGAACTCCTCGGCCTTGGCCGTCATGCGGACCAGGCCGTAGGCGTCGAGGACCGCGCGCGGCAGCTCGGCGGCGCCGGCCGCGCGCAGCCGGCGCATCAGCTCGGCGACCTCGTCCATCGGGACCTCGTGCAGCTCGCGCGGCCCGAGGTCGCGCACGCGCACCTCCGGCACGCCCGCGGGGCGCAGCACGACCGCGTCGCCGGTGAACTCGATGGCGCCCGCCTGGCGCAGCCGGTACGCCGCGCCCGACAGCGGCGCGCGCGCGATCGACGTCAGCGCCTTGCCGCCGCTGGCCTTCACGTAGAGGCGGTAGGCGCGGTCGGCGAGGATCGGGCCCTCGGCGTCGACGATCTCCAGCAGCGCGCGGCCGATCGCCTCGCGCCCGGCCGTGCGCGGGTCGGGGACCGGGTGCGCCGACCACGCGGTGTAGGGCTCGAGGTCGACCTGGACCTGCGCCCTGCCGCGCGCCGCGCCCGACGTCTGCGGGAACAGGCCCCAGACCTGGCGGCTGATCCGCTCGCCCCGCAGCACGTAGGTGCCGTGGGCGCGGACCTCCTCCCCGCCGAGCTCGAGCACCGCCTGGTAGCTGATGAGGTCGTCGGCGTCGGCGTACTGCAGGACCTCGCGGACGCGCGGGTGCTGGGCCAGATAGCCGGCGAGGTACTCGCGCAGCGCGCCCTTGCCGCGGACGGCGCGGTCGAAGCGCAGCAGCACCGCGTCGTCGTGGTACTGGCCCAGCAGGCCCTCGAGGTCGCCGGCCTCCAGCAGCCGGACGTGGCGGTCGAAGAGGTCGCGCGGCGTCACGGGCGGAAAGCCTAGATGCGGAACACCTCGACGAGGCGCTGCTCGTGCTCGGCCTCGATGCGCGCGATGACCTCGACGTGCTCGGCCAGCGGCGTGCCGCGGAGCTTCGTGCCCAGGCCCTCGTCGACCTGGAAGAGGCCGGCGCTGTTGGTCATCTCGATCTCCACGCGCACGGCCTTCTCGTCGCCGGGCGAGATGTTCACCGACTCGATCGCGATGTTCGAGATCGAGTGGATGTTCTGCTGGCCGGCCTCGAACGGGACGCGCGAGCGCCCCTTGGCCATGTCCAGCGCGTCGGCGACGCGGACGATCGCGCCCTCGATCGTGAACGGCACGCCGCGCGAACGGTGGCTGATGATCGCGTGCGAGGCCTCGGCGACCACGAGCGAGCGCTGCGGCTCGTCGTAGATCGGCTCCAGCAGCGACGGGAGCTTGTCCGCCGCCAGGAAGAGCGAGTAGGCCTCGTGGTCGGTGCGATGGATGCTCATCCCGACGCAGTGGAACATCGCCGCCGCGGCGATCACCACCTCGGCGTCGCGCTCGTCGAAGCCGTGGTCGGCCACCGACGAGCCCACGACGCCCCGGCGGTAGAGCAGCCGCGCGAGGCGCAGCGCGATGTTCGTGACGATCTGGATGTGGACCCACGAGTGGTCCGACATGCCGAGCCGCTCCGCGTTGACGCCCGCGGCGTGCCACCAGGCGCGCACCTGCGGGTCGTCGTTGACCGCGTCGACGAGCCGCTCGAGCCGCCGGTTGCCTCGCGTCGGGACCTTGATCCGCGCGGCGTCGAGGTCGCTCACGCGGCGCAGCCTACTGCTGCCCGTGGCAGGGGGCGCGCGACAGGCGCCTGACGCCCTCGCCGTCAAGCGCGAAGCCCAGCTCGCCGCCCGCGAAGGCGATCGACGACGTCGACGCGGCCAGGTCGGGGCAGCGGTTCGGGGCCTTGGGGTGGTACGGCCCGCCCGAGCCGGCGTAGCGCGGGGTCTGGAAGACCGCGCCATCGGCCGCCAGCCAGGCGGTGCGGTAGCGCGTGGCGACGACGCTGCGCGGCCGGCCCGCGGCGGGCGAGCAGAACACCAGCGCGCCGCCGCGGCCCGACAGCCGCCGCACGACGACGGTCCTCGTCGCCGGATAGGAGACCCGCGACTCGCTCATCGCGGTCTCCGCCGGCTCGTAGGAGGTCAGCCGCCGCGAGGCGCCCCTGCCGGTCCACGTGTAGAGGCCGTCGCGCCGGCCGCCGCTGCGCACGAACACCCAGCGGCCGTACTGGACGCTCGGCGCGTGCTCGCGGTAGGACGACGAGGAGACCTTCGCCACCCTGGACTCGCGCAGCGTGGCGAGGTCGAGCTCGTAGAGGTCGCCGTCGTCGCGGCCGTACACGGCGATCGTGCGGCGCGGGAACGCGAACGTGGTCGAGCCGACGGAGGCCACGGCCGGACCGGTGAAGCCCGCGACCTGGGGCGCGACGACGGTGCCGTCCGGCCGGCGGACGACGAGGTGCCAGCCCGTGTCCTCGCTGGGCTGGGACCACACGAGGTAGCCGCCGCCGGCGGCCAGGCGCTCGGCGCCCGGGGCGGGCGCCAGCAGCGTGTCGGCCGAGGCGGGGGCCGCTGCGACGGCGAGGGCGAGCAGGGCGGCGAGGAGGAGGATCGGGCGGCGCATGCCCTTCCAACGAGGCGAGCGCGCCGAAGGTCGCGGTCGGCGCGCCGACTAGCCCTCGCGCGCCTCGGCGGCGCGCGCGGTGTGGCCGACCATCAGCTCGCGCTGGACGTTGCGCGGCTCGGCCCCCGCCTGCGGCCGGCGCTCCCAGCTGCCGTCGGGCCGCAGCTCCCAGGCGCCCGTGTCGTCGGCGAAACCGCGCTCGAGCGTGTCGAGCAGGTCGTCGCGCAGCACGCGGTCCTCGACCGGCGCCACGAGCTCCACGCGCGTGTCGAGGTTGCGCGGCATCAGGTCGGCGGAGCCGATCAGCACGCGCTGCTCGTCGCCGCGCACGAAGGCGTAGATGCGCGAGTGCTCGAGGAAGCGCCCCAGGATCGAGACCACGCGGATGTTCTCGCTGACGCCCTCGACGCCCGGCACCAGGCAGCAGATGCCGCGGATGTTGAGGTCGACCGGGACGCCGGCCTGCGAGGCCCGGTACAGCGCCTGGATGCTCTCGCGGTCGACCAGCGAGTTCATCTTCATCTGGATCCGGGCCGGCTCGCCGCGCTCGTGCGCCGCGATCGTGGCCTCGATCTCCTTGATGATCCCGTCGCGCAGGAAGCTCGGCGCCAGCAGGGCCTTGCGGTAGCGCCGGGGCCGCGCATAGCCGGTGAGGAAGTTGAACATGTCGGCGACGTCCTCGCCGAGCGCGGGGTCGGTCGTGAAGAGCCCGAAGTCCGTGTACAGCCGCGCCGTGCTCGGGTGGTAGTTGCCGGTCCCGATGTGCACGTAGTTGCGCACGCCGTCGCCCTCGCGGCGGACCACGAGCACGCACTTGGCGTGCGTCTTGAGCGCCGGGTGCCCGTAGACGACGTGCACGCCCGACTGCTCCAGCGCGCGCGCCCACTCGATGTTCGCGCGCTCGTCGAAGCGCGCCTTGAGCTCGACCAGGCAGACCGCCTGCTTGCCGCGCTCGGTCGCCCGGATCAGCCCCGGCACCATCGGCGTGTCGTCGGAGGTGCGGTAGATCGTGAGCTTGATCGCCAGGACGTCGGGGTCGCTGACCGCCTGCTCGACGAAGCGCTCGACCGACGTGGAGAACGAGTCGTAGGGGTGGTGGACGAGCAGGTCGCCGGCGCGCATCGCCGCGAAGACGTCGGCCTTGCCGTCCTCGGCCTGCAGCCGCGGCTGGGTCACCGGCGTCCACGGCGGGTCGCGCAGCTCGTCGCGGTTGGGCAGCTTGACGATCGCCCACAGGTCGGTCAGGTCGAGCAGCCCGGCCACGTCGTAGACCTGGCGCGCCTCGACCTCGAGCGCCTGCGTGAGCTCCTCGCGCAGCGCCGCGTCCATCCCCTCCTCGACCTCGACGCGCACGACCTCGCCGAAGCGCCGCCGGCGCAGCTCGGCCTCGACGGCCTCCAGCAGGTCGTCGGCCTCGTCGCTGATCTCGAAGTCGGCGTCGCGGGTGACCCGGAAGGAGCCGTGGTCGACGATCTCCATCCCGGGGAACAGCGCGTCGAGGTTCGCGGCGATGAGGTCCTCGAGCGTGACGAACGTCGTGCCGCCGTCCTCGACGGGCACCAGCCGCGGCAGCATCTCCTTCGGCACCTTCACGCGGGCGAAGGTCACGTGGCCGGTCTGCGGGTCGCGGACGAGGACCGCGAGGCTCAGCGACAGGTTCGAGATGTAGGGGAACGGCCGGCCGAGGCCGACGGCCAGCGGCGTGAGCACCGGGAAGATCTGGCGGCGGAAGCGCTCGCGCAGCCGCTCGCGCTCCTCCTGCGTCACGTCGCCGTAGCCGACGATGCGGATGCCGTGCTCCTCGAGCGCCGGGCGCAGGTCGTGCTCGAAGGACCGGCAGAGGCGGGCGACCTGGTCGCTCACCTTCTCGCGGATCGCGTCGATCGTCTCCGACGGCGTGCGGCCGTCCTGCTTGCGCCTGGTGATGCCGGCGTCGACCTGGTCGTGCAGGCCGGCGACGCGGATCATGAAGAACTCGTCGAGGTTCGAGCTCCAGATCGCGCAGAACTTCACCCGCTCCAGCAGCGGCAGCGCCGGGTCCTCGACCAGCTGCAGGACGCGGTCGTTGAAGTCCATCCACGACAGCTCGCGGTTGAAGTACAGCCGCGCCTCGTCCAGGTCCGATGGCGGCGGGGGCGGCGCCTCGGGCGGGGGCTCGACGGCCCGGTGGTGCCGTGAAAGCGATGTGAACGCACAGCTACACGTCATGTTGCAGGAGGTCGAGCACCACGCCCTCCCGCAGCCCGCCGCCGCCGACCCGCAGCGGGCACCCCAGCGCGCGGGCCAGCGCGCCGAGCAGCAGCAGGCCGGCGGGCAGCAGCCGGGCGCGCTCGGCGTGGAGGCCGAGCCTGGCAGCGGCGTCCGCCGAGGGCGCGACGGCCAGCGCCGCCAGCGCGCGGTCCAGCGCCTCCGCGCTGAGCTCCTCGCCCACGAAGCGCCGCAGCGACGTCGCGCTCCCGCCCACCGCCCAGGCCTGGTCCACGCCCGGGCAGCCGGCCGCGGCCACCACGGCCTCCACCGCGGCGCGGGCGCGCTCGAGCTGGGCGGCCTCCGGCGGGTCGGCGGGCAGGTGCGCGTCGGTCACGACGCCCGAGCCGACCGGCAGCGAGGCCCACCACCGCACGGCGCCGCCGGGCGTGCCGGCGGCGATCTCGGTCGACCCGCCGCCCACGTCGACGACCGCCACCGTGACGCCGTCGCGCGGCAGCGCCGCGGTCGCGCCCAGGAACGCCAGCCGCGCCTCCTCCTGGCCGGTGAGCACCTCGACGGCGACGCCGGCGGCGGCCGCGAGCTCCTCGGCCAGGCCCGGCGCGCAGCGCAGGGCGGCGGTGCCGACCACGCGCACGCGCGCGGCGCCGGCGGCGCGGGCGAGCTCGAGCTGGTGGCGCACCACGCCGGCCAGCGCGGCCCGCTCCTGCGGCGTCGGGTCCGCGGAGCGCAGCCGCAGGAACGCCCGCTCGGCCTCCACCACGCGCAGCACGCCCGCGTGCCCGGGGTCCGGCTCGGCCACCAGCAGCCGCGTCGTGTTGGAGCCGATGTCGACGCAGGCGCAGCGCATGCCGGGCGCCGATCCTCGCATGCCGGTGCGACAATGGCGCGAGTGCCCTCTCCCCCCGCCATCCTCGTGCGCGACCTGCGCAAGAGCTACGGGGAGGTCGAGGCCGTGCGCGGGATCGACTTCGAGGTCGCCCCGGGCGAGGTCTTCGGGCTCCTCGGCCCCAACGGCGCCGGCAAGACGACGACCACCGAGATCCTCGAGGGGTACCGCTCGCGCACGAGCGGCATCGTCAGCGTGCTCGGCCACGACCCCGAGCAGCGGGCCCGCGAGCTCCGCGCGCGCGTCGGGATCGTCCTGCAGTCCAGCGGCATGTACCGCCACATCGGCGTCCGCGAGGCGGTCGCGCATTTCGCGCGCCTGTACCCGCGGCCGCGCGACGTCGACGAGGTGCTCGCGCTCGCGGGGCTCACCGGCAAGGAGGACGCGCTGGCGCGCACGCTCTCGGGCGGGCAGGCGCGCCGGCTGGACTTCGCGCTCGCGGCGCAGGCGCTGTGCGACCGCGTGGCGATCGTCAAGGAGGGGCGGATCGTCGCCGAGGGGCCGCCGGCATCGCTCGGCGCGTCGTCCTCGCGCTACCGCGTGACCTGGCGCGACGAGCACGGCGAGCTGCAGGCGCGCGAGGTCGAGGACCCGACGGCGCTGCTGCACCAGCTCACCAGCGCGGCGCTGGCCCGCGGGGCGGCGCTGCAGGACCTCCACGTCAGCCGGCCGTCGCTGGAGGACGTCTACCTGGAGCTGACCGCCGAGGCCGCCGTCGAGGAGGCCGAGCTGCATGCCTAGCGCGTTCGCCCTCGCCTGGCACCAGTACCGGCTCGAGCGCCGGATGTTCTGGCGCAACCCGACCGCCGCGTTCTTCAACTTCGGCTTCCCGCTGCTGTTCCTGGCGCTCTTCGGCGCGATCTTCTCCGGCGACCAGGAGTCGCTGGACGTGATCGTGCCGGGCATCGCCGGCATGGCGGTGATGTCGACGACCTTCAGCGCGCTGGCCCACAACCTCGTGTTCCTGCGCGAGCAGGGCGTGCTCAAGCGCATGCGCGGCACGCCCCTGCCCGAGGGCTCCTACCTCGGCGGCGTCTTCGCCAACGCGGTGACCAACGCCGTCATCCAGATCCTCATCGTCGTCGTCGCGGGCAAGCTCTTCTTCCACCTCGACTGGCCCAAGGACTGGCTCGAGCTCGCCGTCTACGTCGCCGCCGGCGTGACGTGCCTGGCCGCGCTGGGCGTCGCGTGGGCGCACGTGATCCCCAACTTCGACGCGGCGCCGGCGTACGTGAACATCGTGTTCCTGCCGGCGATCTTCATCTCGGGCGTCTTCTACGACGTGGAGAACTCGCCGAGCTTCCTGCGCGACATCGCGCAGGCGCTGCCGCTCACGCACCTCATCGACGGGCTGAGCGGGGCGCTGGTCACCGGCTCGAGCATCGCCGACAACCTCTCGGGGCTCGTGGTGATCGCCGTGTGGGCCGCCGCCGGGATCGTCCTGGCGGTGCGCGGGTTCAGCTGGGAGTCGCGGCGGGCCTGACGATCCACGGCGCGGGCGGCTGCCCGATCGCCGTGACCGGCCGCAGGCGCAGCGGCCCGCGCTCCCACTCCTCGGGCAGCATCCCGAAGACGTGGACGTCGAGCTGGTGGTCGCGGTGGCGGTGCCAGCGGCGCAGCGTGCCCTCGTGCCGGAAGCCCAGCGCGCCGAGCGCGCGGGCGCTGCGGGCGTTCTCGGGGTTGGAGTAGGCGCCGAGGCGCTCCAGGCCGCAGAGCGCGAAGGCCAGGTGGGCCACGAGCGCCTTGGACTCGGCGTTGGCGCCGGTGCCCCAGTGCGCGCGGCCGAGCCACGTGCCGACCATGGCGCGGCGGTCGCGGCGCGAGAGCTCGCCCAGGCCGGTGACGCCGATCGGCCCGTGCTCGCGGTGGTGGACCACGAAGTCCAGCTGCTCGCCGCGCTCGCGCCGGCGCTCCTGCTCGGCGATCCAGGCGCGCGGCTCGTCGGCGGTGCGGTACGGGCCCCACGAGAACCAGCGCGTGACCTCGGGGTCGCGGGCGAGCGCGAAGAGGGCGTCCGCGTCGGCGGGCTGGGGGTAGCGCAGCGCCAGCTGCTGTCCGCGGAGCTCCATCGGCGGCATCATGCCGTGTCGTGCTCGCGATCCTCTACGACGTCCACGGCAACCTCCCGGCGCTCGAGGCGGTGCTCGCGGACGCGACCGGCGCCGGCGCGGACCGCTGGGTCCTCGGCGGCGACTACGCCGCGTTCGGCCCGTGGCCGGCCGAGTGCGTGGACCGGCTGCGCGAGCTGGAGGACAGCACGTGGATCCGCGGCAACTGGGAGCGCTGGCAGGCGCACCCCGACGACGCGCCGGCCGGCAACGAGGTCGTGCAGGGCGCGGCGGCGTGGTGCCGCGCGCGGCTCGGCCACGACGCGGTGGTCGAGCTGGGCGCGCTGCCGACCGAGGCGTCGGTGCGGGGGACGCTGTTCGTCCACGCCTCGCCGGGGTCGGACATGGTGCCGGTGTCGCCCGAACCCGAGGAGCGCGACCACGACCTGCTGACCGGCGTGCCCGAGCACCGCGTCGTCTTCGGCCACACGCACGTCCAGTTCCGGCGCATGAGCCACGACGGCAAGGTCGAGCTCGTCAACCCCGGCAGCGTCGGCGAGCCGTGGGACGGCGACGACCGCGCCGCCTACGCGCTGCTCGGCGAGGACGGCGTCGAGCTGCGGCGCGTCGCCTACGACGTCGAGCGGTGCGCGACCGCGCTGGACGCCATCGGCGAGGAGTGGTCGCGCGTGACCGCGCAGCGGCTGCGGCTGGCCAAGTTCGACGTCTGATGCGCGCCGCAGCGCTCGCCGTCCTGGCGCTCCTGGTCCTCGCCGCGCCCGCCGGAGCCGCGAAGCGGACGGTCGTCGCGAAGGTCCCGTTCGCCACCAACATCGCGTTCGACCCGGCCGGGGGCATGTGGGTCACCAGCGGCGCCGGCGCCGCGCAGCCGACCGACGGCGTCTGGTACGTGCCGAAGGGCTCCGCGCGGGCGCGGCACGTCGCGCGCGGGCTGCACACCGCGCTGGGCCTCGCCTGGCACGGCGGCGAGCTGTACGTGTCGCACGTCGTGACGCCGTCCAGGGGCGCGGTCACCGCGCTGAGCGGGTTCGCCGGCGGCCGCTTCGCCAAGCGCCGCGCCGTGCTGCGCAACCTGCGCATCGGCCGCCACACCGTCGACTCGATCGTGTCGTCGCCCGACGGCCGGCGGCTGCTCGTCGGCGTCGGGTCGGTGAAGGACGCGAGCGGGCCGCCCGGCCGGGTGCTGTCGTTCACCCCGTCGGGCCGCGGGGTGCGCGTCGAGGCGACCGGCCTGCGCAACCCCTACGGGTTGGCCTTCGTGCCCGGGACCGACGACCTCCTGATCACCGACAACGCGCGCGACGACCTCGGGCCGTTCCGCCCGCCCGACGAGCTGAACGTCGTGCTCGGGCTGGGTGGGCGCGCACCGCACTTCGGCTTCCCGCGCTGCCGGGCGACGTGCGCCAGGCCGATCGCCCGGCTGCCCGCGCACGCGTCCGCGGACGGGCTGGCGGTCAAGGCGGCGCCGGACGGCGGCGCGGTCGCCTACGTCGCCGAGTTCGGCTCGAGCTTCGCCGCCAACCGCACCGGCCGCGACGTGCGCCGCATCCGGCTGACGCCCCGGCCGCGCGACTCCTACGCGACCACGGTCTCGGTCCTCGACCGCTTCCGCCAGAACGACCCGCTCGGCGCGGCGATCGGCCCCGACGGCGACCTGTACGTGACGCTGCTGATCAGCGGGCGGGTCGTGCGCTACGACGTCTGAGCCGGAGGGTCGGGCAGCAGCACGTGGAAGGCGCTGCCGCCGCCGTCGGCCGTCTCGACCCAGATGCGCCCGCCGTGGCGCTCGGCGATCCGCCGGCAGATCGCCAGGCCGATGCCGGTGCCGGCGGCGTCGGTGCGCCGCAGCCGCGTGAACATCGAGAACACGCGGTCGCGGTCGCCGTCGGGAATGCCGATGCCGTTGTCGGCGACGACGAGCACCCACCCGTCGCCGTTGCGCGACGCGCCGACGTCCACCACGGGCGCGCGGTCCGGCGCGCGGAACTTGATGGCGTTGCCCACCAGGTTCAGCAGCAGCTGGCAGAGCGCGCCCTGGTCGCCGGCCACGGTCGGCAGCCTGCCCAGGCGCACGTCGGCGCGCGCCTCGTCGATGGCGTGCCGGAGGTCCTCCAGCACCGAGCCGGCGACGACGCCGAGGTCGACCGGCGCGCGCTCGAGCTCCCGGTTGGCCACGCCGGAGAACGCGAGCACGTCGTCGATCAGCCGGCGCATCCGCTGGGCGCCGCCGCGGGCCTCGTCGAGCAGCCGCCGCCCCTCGTCGTCGAGCCGGCCGCCGGCGCGGCGCTCGAGCAGGTCGAGGTAGCCGCTGACCACGCGCAGCGGCTCGGACAGGTCGTGCGCGGCGACCGACGCGATCTCGCGCTCGAGCGCCACGCGCTCGGTGACGTCCCGGCCCACGATGTAGAACTGGTCCTCGGCCGGGCCGCCGGGGCCGCCGCTCCACGAGAACCACCGCACCTCGCCGCCGCGGCGCACCATGCGGCAGATGTGCTCCTGCACGGCCTCGCCCTGCGCGACGCGGCCGATCGCCGCCAGCGTGATGTCGCGGTCCTCGGGGTGCACGAGTTCCATGTAGGGCAGCGTCTCGAGCTGCGGGCGGCTCCACCCCATCTCGCGCTCCCACGCGTCGTTGAACTGCCGCAGGTAGCCGTCGAACCCGGCGGCCGCCAGGAGGTCCGGGGTCATCTCGAACAGCCGCGCCAGGTGGGCCAGCGGCGTGGAGGGGCGGTCCGTGGCGGCCATGCGGAGGCGGGGATCGTACCGGGAGCCCGGTCCCCACAATGACGTAGGGAGATCTCGGTGCGTCGGGGCCTGGGTACCGGCAGACCAGAGCCCCACGCGACCTACCCCACACACACGTCGCGTGAGAGACCCGGGGGCCCGCCGTCGCGCGGGCCCTCGGCGCGCCCGGGTGCGATGCTGCGGGCATGGCCGCCGAAGACGACGACCTCCCCGTCGACCTCGTCGCGACCGCCGGGCCGCTGGACCCGGTGATCGTGACGCTGCGCGACGTGCTGCACCGCTCCGGCGCGCTGCGCGTCGCCGCCGTGGTCGACCTCGGCGCGGCCGGGGCGAGCGATCCCGACGCGGCGGCCGTGGTCGACGTCGGGCGGCTGCTGCCCGTCGAGGTGCAGGTCGGCGACCGCAAGGTGCACCTCCCCCACGCGCTGGAGCTCGACGCCCGGCCGCTCGGCCACGTCGACGTCCGCCAGCTTCCGCCGTTCGAGGTCGACCCGTCCTCGGGCGAGGTCGTCGGGACGATCGGCGGCCTCCAGCACCTCGGCGAGGCCGCCCGGGAGCTCGTCGCGCTGCTCGGCGGCCGCAGCGTCGCGCTGCTGCAGGTGCCGACGACGACGCCGGACCTGCCGCTGACGCTGACCGCGCGGATCGGCGAGCCGGTGCTCGTCGCGATCGGCGAGGAGGAGTTCGAGCTGCCCGAGCCGGGCGCAGGCTAGGCCGGCACGCCGAACAGGACGGTGTCGACGTCGTTCATCGTCGAGCACTGCAGGTACCACCGGTAGTCCAGGCCGAGGTCGGCCAGCAGCTCCGGGAACGCGATGAGGTCCTCGGGGCGGTGGTAGCAGGCCAGCGCGAGCCGCGGGCGGTCGCGCAGCAGGGTCTCGGTGGCGCCGAGCAGCACGCCGAGGTCGGCGCCCTCGACGTCGACCTTGAGGAAGTCCACGCGCGGGATCGCGCCCTCGGCGACGCGCGCGTCGATCGTCGTGGTGGTCACCTCGACGCCCTCGCCGTGGGTGGTCATCGCCGCGCCCGCCGCGATGACCGCCGGCATGCGCACGACGTCGCCGGCGCGGTCGCTCAGCGCGTCGTGCCACAGGGTCGTGCGCGCGGCCAGCGCCGGGTTCAGGCCGAGGTTGCCCTCGAGCAGCTCGCGGTTGCCCGGGCCGGGCTCGAAGACGTGGACGGCGCCCTCGGGGCCGACGTGGTGGGCCAGCCACAGCGCGGTCTCGCCCCAGCAGCCGCCGGCGTCGACGGCGACGTCGCCGGGGCGGGGGCGCGCGCCGGCGGCCGGGTCGCGGTAGGCGTACTGCGAGAAGGCGTAGGTGCTGGCCAGCGGCAGCGGCTGGCCGACGACCTGGGCCGGCACGCCGAGCGCCGAGAGGTCGTAGAGGTGCATCTGCCACTCCAGCGGCACGCCGGGCGCGTGGAGCACGAACGGCCGGCGCAGCGCGTGGGCCGAGAGGCCCAGGACCGTGCCGCGGTACTCCTCCGGGTCGAGCTGCAGGCGGACGTGGACGGGGCCGAGCACGCGGAAGGCGAGGAAGCGCAGCAGCAGCTCGCGCGAGGCCTCGTCGCCCATGCGGTCCCACAGCTCACCACAGGACTCGAGCACGTCGAGCTGCGCCGACAGGCGCTCGCCCATGCCCTCGGGGCCCGGGACGGCGGGGCCCGCCGGCGCGAAGAGGTAGTCGATGTTGTCGGCCAGCGTGACGGTGCGCGCCTCGAGCACGAGCTGGAGGAAGCGCTCGCGGCGCGGGACGGGACGAGCGGCCTCGGCCGCCGCGGCACGGGCGACGTCGAGCAGGACGGGGACAGCCACGCTCCCGTGATCGGCGGGGCCGGGCGCCCGCGTGAGCGCCGTTGTCCGTAGGCTCGCGCGATGGCCGACCCGCCCCGCCTCGTCCTCGGCCCGCTGCTGCGCCACGCCGGCTCCCACGACGCCACGATCTGGGTGGAGACCGACCGCCCGTGCACGGTCGAGGTGCTCGGGACCTCGGCGCGGACCTTCTGCGTCGCCGGCCACCACTACGGCCTGCTCTGCCTCGAAGGGCTCGAGGCCGGCTGCTCGATCCCGTACGAGGTCGCGCTCGACGGCCACAGCGTGTGGCCGGAGGCGGGCGACCCGTACCCGCCGTGCGCGATCCGGACGCCGTCGGCCGGCGAGCGGCTCACGGTCGCCTTCGGCTCCTGCCGCGTCACCGTCCCGCACGCGCCGCCCTACGCGCTGACCAAGGACGAGGACGACCGCGGCCGCGAGGTCGACGCGTTGCTGGCGCTCGTCGAGCGGCTGCGCGCGCAGCCCGCCGACGAGTGGCCCGACGTCCTGCTGCTGCTCGGCGACCAGGTCTACGCCGACGAGGTCTCCCCGGGCACGCGCGAGCGCATCGAGGCGCGCCGCGGCGGCCGCGAGCCGCGCGACGGCGACGCGCCGCTGGAGGAGATCGCCGACTTCGAGGAGTACACCTGGCTCTACCAGGAGGCGTGGAGCGACCCGGCGATGCGCTGGCTGCTGTCGACGATCCCCAGCGCGATGGTCTTCGACGACCACGACGTGCACGACGACTGGAACATCTCCCAGGCCTGGGAGGAGGAGGTCTCGCGGCTGCCGTGGTGGGAGGACCGCATCCTCGGGGCCTACATGTCGTACTGGCTCTACCAGCACCTGGGGAACCTCACGCCCGCCGAGCTGGCCGAGGACCGGCTGCTGGCCGAGCTGCGCGAGCTCGACGACGGCGCGCAGCGGCTGCGGGAGTTCGCCCGCCACGCCCAGCAGGAGGTCGCCGGCACGCGCTGGAGCTACCGCCGCGACTTCGGCCGCACGCGGCTGGTGGTCATCGACTCGCGGGCCGGGCGCATCCTCGAGGAGGGCCGGCGCGACATGCTCTCCGAGGAGCAGTGGTCGTGGATCGAGGAGAGCGTCAGCGGCGACTTCGACCACCTGCTCATCGGCACGACGCTGCCGTGGCTGCTCTCCCCCGGCCTGCACCACCTCGAGGCCTGGAACGAGGCGGTCTGCGGCGGCGCGTGGGGCCGGCGGGCGGCGCGGGTGGCCGAGAAGCTGCGCCAGGGCGTCGACCTCGAGCACTGGGCCGCGTTCGGGCGCTCGTTCGCGCGGCTGACCGACCTGATCCGCGAGGTGGCCTCCGGCGGGCGCGGCACCCCGCCCGCGTCGGTGATCGTCCTCTCGGGCGACGTGCACCACGCGTACCTGGCCGAGGCGGCGTTCCCCGGCGACGGCGTGCGCAGCGCGGTCGTGCAGGTCGTGTGCTCGCCGGTGCGCAACCCGCTGGACGCGCGCGAGCGGCGCACGCTGCGCCTCGCGCTGACGACGCCCGCCCGGGGGATCGGCCGCGCGCTGGCCCGCAGCGCCGGCGTGCCCCCCGCCCGGGTGCGGTGGGAGTTCGTGCAGAAGCCGACCTTCGACAACCAGGTCGGGCTGCTGGACCTCGACGGCCGGCGCGCGCACGTGCGCATCGAGAAGACGGTGCCCGAGGAGTGGCGCGCCCCGCGGCTGCACGCGTCGCTGGCGCGGTCGATCGCGGACTAGAGGCGGGCGAGGAAGGAGGCCACCGCCGCGGCGGCCTCGTCCGCGGCGTCGTCGAAGACGAAGTGGCCGACGCCGTCGAGGACGGTGAGCTCCGCGCCCGGGATCTCCCTGGCGAAGCGGTGCGCGCCGGCGACCGGGGCGAACGGGTCGTCGCCGCCCCACAGCAGCAGCGCCGGCACGCCGAGCGCGGCGAGGCTCAGGCCCTCGAGCTTCTCGAAGTCGCCCGACCGGTACATCTCGAGGTGGCCGCGGCGGCGCTCGGGGCCGTCGAAGCCCTTCCAGTACTCGGCGATCGCGCGGTCGTCCATGCCGGGCGAGATCCCGCGCATCATGCCCGCGAAGCCGCCGGCGTCGATGCCCTCGACGAACTGCTCGCCCTGGCCCTCGGTGCGCATCGCCTGCGCCATGCCGTGCCACTTGCCGTCGGGGAAGAACCCCGTGTTGCTGATGACCAGCCCGCGCACGCGCCCGTCGCCGCGCTCGCAGGCCCAGCGCAGGCCGATCAGCCCGCCCCAGTCGTGGACGGCGAGGACCACCGGCGCCAGGTCGTGGTCGTCGACGAAGCGGTCCAGCGCCTCGACGTGGCGCTCCCAGGTGCCCGGAGGGTCCGGCGGCGTGTCGCCGTAGCCGGGCAGGTCGGGTGCCACCGCGTGCCAGCCGGCGGCGGCCGCCGCCTCCAGCACGTGGTTCCACATCCACGAGGACTCGGGGTAGCCGTGGACGCACAGCATCGTGCCGCGGGGCTCGCCCTCGGGACGGCTCTCGCGGAAGACCAGGCCGCTCACAGGAGCTCCAGGACGTTCTCGACGGGGCGGGCGAGGAC